>JBDTBI010000395.1:0-3363 GCA_039924215.1 Acidobacteriaceae bacterium | reverse complement strand
GAATTCCATCGCAAACAAAACCGCACTGACACCTATAATTGCCCGGCTCCCGAGGATTTCAAGTCCTTGCGGCAATACAACCCAATGCGTATGCGCCAGCAGACCGAGCGTCAGCACGGTCGCATAAACATTGAACCCGGCGGCGAAACTTGCCGCGATAATCAGGGCTGCGATCGTACTGGGAGTGAAGGCCGTCACTTGCTGCGAATTCTATCGGAGGAAACGCCCGCCGTCATTCTCTATTCCTCCCGCGAGGACGGCAGCCGCCGGAACGCCGTTTGTTCTCACGTACAATAAAGCCAATGGGTACTTTCGCGAGGAAGCCTTTTTTTGAGCCATGTTGTTGAATCCAATCATTTCAGGCTGGAGTAGCAGTTGGATCTCCAGTTCCGCGATGGCAAGCCAAGCGGACGTCTGCGCCATGCTGTTTGCGCCGCCTCACGGGTTCATGCACTTTCTGCATGAGCAGGAGCTTGCGAACCGGACCTTTGGGCACCTCTACAGCTGGAACTGGTTCGACGCTTCCCTCCTCATTCCCTACTTTCTCCTGATGGGGATCCTTGCGTTTTACGGCCTGCATCGCTATCAGTTGGTTTGGCTCTATTACCGTAATAAAAAGAATGCGACACACGAGCCGCCACAGCAATTTTCCGAACTACCGTTCATTACCATTCAACTCCCCATGTACAACGAGCAGTTCGTCATCGACCGGCTCATCGATGCCTGCTGCCATCTGGAGTATCCTCGTGACCGGCTTGAAATTCAGGTGCTGGATGACTCAACGGATGAATCGCAGCAGGTGGCGGCAGCGATTGTGGAGCGCTACAGGAGCGGGCTCAATGGCGAAGCCCAGCCCATCACCTATATCCACCGCACCAATCGTGTGGGCTTCAAGGCGGGCGCGCTGGACTATGGATTAAAAACGGCGAAAGGAGAGCTGGTTGCGATCTTCGATGCCGATTTTATTCCGCCGAGCGACTGGCTTATGCGCGTTGTGCATCATTTTTCCGATCCGGCAATCGGTATGGTGCAGACCCGCTGGACCCATCTGAATCGCGATTACAGCTTCCTGACGCAGGTGGAAGCGATCCTGCTCGACGGTCACTTTGTTCTGGAACATGGCGGACGCTCACGCAGTGGCGTATTTTTCAATTTCAACGGCACTGCGGGCATGTGGCGCAGGGTTGCCATTGGGGAAGCAGGCGGCTGGCAGCACGATACGCTGACGGAGGATACCGACCTCAGCTATCGAGCGCAGTTGAAAGGATGGCGATTCAAATATCTGCAGGACGTGGAATGCCCGGCGGAGCTGCCGATCGAAATGACAGCCTTCAAAACGCAGCAGGCGCGCTGGGCCAAAGGTCTGATCCAGACGTCAAAGAAGATTTTGCCGCAGGTGTTTCGCGCCAATGTGTCCTTCCATGTGAAGCTGGAAACGTTTTACCATCTGACCGCAAATATCAGCTATCCATTGATGGTGCTGCTCTCAATTCTATTGATGCCGGCGATGATCATCCGTTTCTATCAGGGATGGTTTCAGATGCTCTACATCGACTTGCCGCTTTTTCTGGCGTCGACCTGTTCCGTTTCCACGTTCTATCTGATCTCGCAGAAGGAATTGTATCCGGGCAAGTGGCACCGCACCTTGTTCTATCTGCCGTTCGTGCTGGCGTTGGGTGGCATCGGACTGACCTTGACCAATGCAAAGGCAGTGATGGAAGCCCTGTTCGGCATCAAAAGCCCTTTCAAACGCACGCCGAAATATCGCGTACAGAAACGTGGTGAGAAATCGCAGGCGGCGAAATATCGCAAGCGTCTGGGCTTTCTGCCCGTAGTGGAACTGCTGATCAGCGCCTATTTCGCACTGACCATCTGGTATGCGATGGCGAACGCGAACTACATTACCATCCCATTCCTCTTTCTCTTCATGTTCGGTTATGGCTACACGGCGGTGTTGAGCATGACCCAGGGCATGTTTGACCGCTTCCGCATCGGCGCTTCCGATGCGGAAGAATCCTCTCCAAAGCCATTTCCTGTGGGTGTATAAAGATCAGGTCATAGCAAAGGGCGTCCGCCGTGGCGAACGCCCTCTGTGATGCATCGTGCCTGTGCTGGATCATGCCTTCTGTTAGATCATTCCTCCTTTTGGATACTTACCAGCGGAAACCGGCCGTTACCGGAATGTAGGCTGCGTCGGGGCCCGGCGGCAAAGGACCTCTATCCGGGGTGAAGAGTCTCTCATACCGCGCCTCCAGGAAAAACTTCCCTCTGGAATACGGCGAAAGGTGCCATTCGGCGCCCAGGCCGATATCGAAGTTTCCCTGGTTGCTGGATGTATGGGCCACAGTGACGTTTCCGACGCAACCTCCACCATAGCCGTACCCGTAGCCTCCACCACCATAGCCGTACCCATAGCCGTAGTAGTACCCGCAGGGCACCAGCACAGGAACCGTATAGTTGACGAGGGCACGTGAGAATCCGCCGCCACCGATCACGTAGCCGTCCATCCGGTCACCATGGATAAAGTTGAATTTCGGGTTCAAATCGAGGGTCCAGAGGTGTTCGTTGCCGCTCGGCGTACCGGCAACAATACCAGCCAGGGTATCAGGCATTCCCAGGCGGTTGAAGTTCCATTCCGCCAGAACACTGAGGCGATCGTTGAACTTCAATCCTGCGCCAGCAAGGATGTTGTAGCCGGTGTTTGCGAAGTTCTGTGTATTCCCCGCGGGAGGGGTCACTCCAGCGCCGCCCTCGAACACAAAGTGGCTGCCCCAGCCTTCACCCGTATAGCGCGGAGTCTTCGGCTGATTGTAGCGATACTGGCTGTTGGAGTTCGAGTATTGTGGGCTGTATTGAGGCGCGCCCATGAAGTTGTAGCTGGCTTTCGAACTGGAATAACTCTGAGCTTGCAGTCCAACCGTGAGAGGCAGTCCGCATGCAAGCAATCCACAGCCTGCATATTGTAGCGCTCTGCAGAAAATCGTTTTCGGTGTCCTCATGGCTTACCATTTCCCCCTGATCTTAAATCTTGAAACAGCATCTACAGTTTCATCGTCCGATCCATTCTTTCCTGTTTCTTTCCTGTTCAATCGGATGCGAAGTGCGCACAGCAAGATGCTCCTACTTGGATGTACGTGTTGAACCCATGCATGGATTGGCCAACCCTAAGTGTAGACGGAAGTTTGCGGCAATAGTTGCGGTTACCGTTGAATTGAATCCAGTTCCTCACCACTGCATTCCCTACCACTGTACCCCGGGATACAGGCTGGGGATTCGGAATGCGCGGTATTGGTCGTATCCCGGCGTGCGCGCCTGCCACACGATTTGAGCGGGCGTCTGGGTCGGGTCCAGTTCATCCACCGT
>JBDTBI010000394.1:0-5829 GCA_039924215.1 Acidobacteriaceae bacterium | reverse complement strand
GGTCAGACATTATCTGACGCGCCATTTGCTCGGCACGCTCCCAAGATCGTGTCTTCGTCGAGAATCGTTTAGGTGAGCCCTGGTGGTAGGTGTAGAGCCATTTGGGACAGCGGCATCGTTTCCACGTTGGATCCCCACACTTTGAACATTTCGGATTATGGCGCACAAAAACTGTGCATCTACAGACAGTCGAGGGTCTCTCGCCTATGGCATCAGCTTAGAAGTACTGTACAAAAATCGTACAACAGATGCGGCATTTCATCACTTTTGACATCTTTTTACCTTTTGAACATCAGTAACTTAAAGATTTCGTTTGCCGCGTTACCGAACGAGTCCCTACTTCGGCACCAATCTTTTCCTCTCAATGACATAACCGCTGTGGCGTCCACCACAGTGTCCACAAAACAGCGGTTTTGCTGTCCATCGTGGTGTCCGCTTCGCCGCGCATTTTTTGCGCGAGCTCGTGAAGGGCGGACAATCCCTTCCAGTCAAGATCGAACAGGTCGCCGGATCGCGTAGGGTCCTCGAGAAGTCCATATACCACCGTCGCGCTGCTCTCTACCAACGCGGCGGGATCAATTCGCTGAGGCCAGCCTCATCCAGGGGTTGCAAGGGCTTAAAAGTAGTTGTCACCTGGTAGGGTGTTGACTCAGCCTTTTGGATGGCTAATCCCAGTTCCGTGAGATGTAAACAGAAATCAGCTGGTATCCGCGGAGGGCGCTGCCCCTGAATCGCTCGTGCCAAGTCTGCAATTCCTCGTCCATAATCCATGTGATACCGGGCGTATCGCTTCCTTATATTTGACTTTCTCACCGGCGGATAGACCCTGGGATGCTTCCCCAACAGGTTCTTTATGAAAGGATGCTCCTTGGTAATGGGATATCTCTCAGCGCGATATCGCAGGGAGGAGAACTTATCGAGATACACGGGCGCTGAGTAGTTCCAGCATTCGTTTACTGTAAGGACTCCAGTATCTCCAATGATCTTCAACTCGTGGTCAAATGGCGAGATCAAGCTGCATGTCAATCGCGCCACCACACCCGATTCGAAGGTGATGATGGCAACTGAGAAGTCAGGAGCCGTAATCTTCAGGCGCTCTTCAGGAGAGATAGGCCTGTCGGGCCACAGACAGGCTGAAAAAGGCGTAATCGTCTTAGCGGGTCCAAAGAAGGCAGTAAGCAGACTCAGGTGATATGCGGAATGTTCTATCGTAACGCCCACTTTGAACTCCTCGCGGTAATCGTAGGGCGCACCCGACTCCGATCGCCATTGATGAGGCTCCGCCAGGTGGAACGGGCCGTCGTCAAGTTCTGCAAGAACGAGGCGAATCTCTCCGATCTCCTTTTTGCGTAGCGCCTTCCACAGGGTTTGGGCCGTTTCACCCAGCAAGTTACAGGGGGCAGCCGAAAAATAAAGACCTTTGGCCTCGGCCAGTTGTACCAGCTCCTTCGCCTGGGAAAAGTCCGTCGCAAGAGGCTTTTCGGTATACAAATGCTTTCCGGCATTCAGACATGCCTTGGATGTCTCGTAATGGCTGGTCGAATTCGTCAGATTTAGAACCATCTCGATGCTGCCATCAGCCAACAGCGCCTCCAAAGTCGGATACAGCTTCACCGATTGGTGATTACAGAACTTGGAAGCGCGCTCCTGATCCTGATCGGTCGCACCAACCACCTTCAAGAAAGGATGCCATTTCAGACAGAACAAATAGTGGTCAGCGGTAAATCCGCAGCCTATGATTCCGATTTGCATGTTTCCTCCATTTAGACGCGTAGCCGCTATCAAGCTTTCTTAACCGGCCTTTCATACTCACCAAGAATGCTTCCGACGGGAGGGTGCGCAGGACGCGAAGCTACTTCATTTTCCGGCGTGTTCGGCTCCAATGGTAGCACTTCGATTGGTCTTCGACCTGCGCTCCACGCAACGGCCCTCCGGATCGTGGCCAGCAGGACCATCCACCCATTGGCAAATAAGAGCTTTAGCCCGTCCAGGAAAAGCCCGTTCCGCATTCCCTCTTTGGCCCAATAAAAGATAAGCCCGCCAAACCATGCCGACCTTTTCATCGATACCTTGTGCCCGCCGGGATATGCACCTTGCCCTGCCTTTGCCAGCAGCACGCGGATCCCTTCAATAAAGCGCGCGACCTGACGTATTGCATTCGTTGAATGCATCCGGTAGAGCACCGTCTCGGGCGCGAGCACAATGTTTGTTGTGCCCGCAACGCACAGCTTGTTCAAGAGGTCCTGAATATCCTGAAAAAAAATATCCTCAGACCAGCCGCCGACATCCCAGAATGCCGCACGTGCAACAACCAGCGAGCTGGTGTTATAGACCCAGGGCCGGTCCTTATCCAAAAAAGTCGCATACTCGGCGAATTGAATGTTGGGTGGAGCCTGGGTCTTCATCGTCGGGGGATCCCCATAAAACACCGAGGATCGGCCCAGAATGAGCATCGGGTTGCGTTGCCCAATGATCGTGCCATACACTCTGAGGCTCCACGGTGTTAAGACGTCATCTCCGTCCAGAAAGACCAGATACTTTCCTCTTGCAATAGACGCGCCGTGGTTGCGCGCCGCCGCCGCGCCGCGATTCTCGGGAAGTCTTTCGAAAACGATTGAATGACCAAACGACTCTAGAACTTCGGCGCTTTTGTCCTTGGAAGCGTCGTCGACAACGATTACCTCCTTACTGGAGTGCTCCTGCCGTAGTGCCGATTCCACGGCTTCTCTTATGAACTTTTCATGGTTGTAACAGGCAATTACAATGCTGAATAACGGCTTTGACATGTCACTATCCTTCACAACTTGTCCTGTAGGGAGGCTCCCGAGCTTCGCCGGGTGCAGCCCGGTTTGGCTAAGTATCGAACTCGAGTCGTGCGTAGATCTGGTCCTGGCGTTGCAAACCCCGAAGGTTCTTGAGCTTCAACCACTGTTTCTCGTAAAGATTCCAGCTCGCAAGCGCGATCGTGATCGACACGGCGAGGGCGACTCCGTCGACGGTCAGAACCGACAGTAGTTGGCTATGCAGTAGTTTGGCCAGATGGTTGCGATTCAGTCCTGCGATTGCAAAGATCACGATGACGGGAAGGTGACAGACATAGAGGCAATAGCTGTATTTCCCAAAGAAACGCAGAAAGGGCGAGGCCAGGATGCGATGTCCCGGGCTTTGCTTCTGTGAGGAAACCGCTATCGCTATCCATGCTCCGAAGAAAATTCCCGCCAAAGTAAGTTCGAACGTGTTCATGAAAAAAGTGGGGCTGTCGCCTGGGCCGCCTGTACATTTTGGGTTGAGAACTCGCCCCAGGATGATGGCGCCGAGTGCGGGAAGCGCCAAGCGTCGCGCCCACTTCAGAAGTTTCTTCCAGTCATTCGGATCGCGGGCGGCCAGAGCCACGACGGCTCCGATCGCGAGGGGGTCCGCCCGGCAGATGGTCCACGTATAGGAGGCGATCGGGAAGTGAAGCCAATACATCACGGCTCTCATCGCAAGAGCCAACGCCATGAGGCCAGCGCAGACTCCCATCAGCCGTCGGCGCGTCAACTTCAGGACTAGGAACGGCCATAACAGGTAGAACTGTTCTTCGATCGCCAGGGACCAAAAATGCTGGAGCGGGTGGGGGACTGCCTCCCATCCTTTGAATCCCAAGTACCAGTTCAGGAGATACGTCCATGAGAATAGCTTCACAGCAGTGGGACTCTGCATGCCTGCTAAGGTGGGCGCGTGGATGCGCGAGAGAACGAACGGGCCGATGAGAAAGAAGACGGCGAGTGCGCCGAAATATAGCGGAAAGATGCGAACCGTTCTCCGACCATAGAAGACGCGGAAGTAGTGCAGGGTGTCTCTCGAGTCATAGAGGATTCCGGTAATCAGGAAACCGGAGAGAACAAAAAACAAATCGACGCCAATCCAGCCCATCCCAGCCATATCGCCATAAACGCGCTCCCAAAGCAAAGTGCCACCTGCGATGCCAACGAACCAGAAATGGAAGGTCATAACGAGTAGAACGGCGATACCTCGGATTCCGTCGAGGGCAGGCACCCGATTATCAGAGGGCGTGCGCCTTTTCGACGCGGCAACGACGGCCGCTTCAGGCAAACCGGATAAGATCGGTACTGCAAAATTATCCATTTGACCCCAGTCAAAGCGTGAGATTGAAAAGGGGGATTGCTGCTTCCTTACCGGCTTCTTAAGAGTGGGCTCTGGGCCCAGGTCAAGGCTACAAACCATCAAGCGGAACATGGAGCGGGCTAAGGGAGTCGAACCCCTACCTGGAACCTGGAGGGCTCCGATTCTACCAATTGAACTAAACCCGCAATCGTATTTTACAAATGTCTTACGGCCTGGCGATACTCAATTCGGTTCGTCACAGTCCTCTTCCGTAAGTTATATTTTTTGTGCATCCTTTTCGGGCCGACGCTACAGCCAACTGAGAGTGCCCGGGACTCAATTCCTGATCCATAGTACATGACCCGTATCACGTTACCATCGTTACATTACCAGCAGTCATGGCGATGCTTGGAGGAGCGTAAGAAGCCTCGGCCCGGAATCAAGGATTCTGACCGGGCACAGGGCTCATGCCAGTGTCAGGAGCGTGATCTCCGGCGGGCAGTTCAGGCGGAACGGAAGGCCTATTGCGCCGATACCGCGATTTACATAGAGTTGTGTCGGGCCAAGGCGGAACCAGCCCTCGACATAGCGCTTACCATATTCGGGCAGATAGGCAGGTGGCAAAAAAGGAATGCGCACCTGGCCGCCGTGTGTGTGTCCGGAAAGCATCAGGTCAGCGTTGTACCTGGCGACCTCCGGCAGAATATCGGGCTCGTGCGCCAGGACGATCATCGCTTCCTTTTCGCGGAGGGCGCTCGCCGGAATGGCCCGTTCCGGTGCCGCATCTCTCGCGCATGCACTGCCCAGGCCTACCAGCCACAGGCGCCTGCCGTCCCTTTCGAGGGGCACGGCGCTGTTCCTCAGAACCGGCAGGCCCTGGTTCACCAGATCTCCATAGATGTAGCGGCCACCGACCATCATGTCGTGGTTGCCCAGCGTGGCATAGCGCAAGGGGCACCGGATGCCGCTCAGGATCGAGGCGCATTCCGGCATGTGGCGGAGGGCAAATCTCTTGTGCGCCTCCAAACTGGGCCAACGCAACGGCCCAAAGGTGACGAAATCCCCGACAAGCACGACCAGATCCGGCTTCAGGGCGTTGACATGGTCGACTACCTGTCGAAGGAAGGAGCTTTCGGTGTACTCGCGGTAATGGATGTCAGCGATCTGCGCGATCCGCATGCCGCGGAAGGGCTCGGGAAGACGGGGAAGGTGGACGGTATACTCTTCGACATTCAGCTCGTGACGCGCGATTTCCCCCGAATAGAGTGCAAGGCCGCCCATGGCGGTGGCACCGAGCGTAAGGAAGGACCGGCGCGTGAGCCGGTTAGGCCTCCCGTCCGGCACAGGATTACCTGACTCAGAGGTAACCATAGATACGATCCCCCAGCCACGCCGTCAGAGTAAGGGGCATGGAACGCCAAATCAGTTTTGCCAGCACCATCGGGACAGTCTCCGTCTTTCGGGAGGAATGCTCAGTATCTGGAAAATCCGGATAGTAATACCGATATAAACGCACTGGCTCAGCACCCCACTTACTCTTGAACCGGGCCAGGTTATCATCACCTTCCGGCACTTCGCCAAGGTCGACAAACCGGTATCCTTCCTGGCTGGCGTTCTGAATGGCCTGCCAGAGTATCGCATCGTTGGGCCGAAGGGAAAGATCACTGGACCGCGATGCACCGAAAGCATACGTGACCGTATGTCCGAAGAAAAAGAACAGGT
>JBDTBI010000393.1:0-14723 GCA_039924215.1 Acidobacteriaceae bacterium | reverse complement strand
GATCCCCGGCCACAAACTCCGGGCCATTATCCGAACGCACATGCTCCGGAATGCCGTGCAGCACCATCGCGTCGGCCAGCGTGTCGATCACGTCGTGGCTGCGCAACCGCCGTGCCACGCGGATCGCAAGGCACTCCCGGCATGGTCGGCCGATCTTAGTGGTGCGTCCGCATTCCATGAAGAGACAGCGATAGGTGGGCAGATCTCGTCTAGCTGGAGCATCGGGAGACCGAGCAGATCGTCGACAGGCGTCGTTGCGAGGAGTGAGTTCTGTTCTAGGGAGAGCGGCGGTAGACGGTGGCCAGATTGGGACGCAATTACAATTCCAGAGCCTCAGCGTGCGATGACGTGCCGAACTCCTCCAACACCAGCGCAGTTCCATAGAGATCGACCTTGAGGATCGTCTCTGGGAGGCTTGTGGTGAAAGCCCGTGCGCGTTGAATTGCAGAGTTAAGGAAAATTGCAAAGCTTTCAGCGAAGGTCTGCGGACGGATCCTTTCGGACCTCACTCTGGACCCGAACAACAGGTCGTTCACCAGCTTATGCATCCATCCCTTTGTGCCCCTAAGAATATCTTGAAATAGGTACCTGCTGGTGTCATAGTGAAGGAGTAGATCGTCTAACCAGTATGCGTGGAGACGAGCCGATTCAGGATGGGATGTTCAGCTATGTTTCGTTGGAGCAAGCCGGTCCCTTCGGATCATCCGCGGCGTGCGGTTCGCAAGCTGACGGACGCGGTGCTGCAGTCTTTGAACCCGGAGTTCGATGCGCTGTACGCGGACTCGGGTCGTCCGTCAATTGCGCCGGAGTATATTCTGCGGGCGCTGTTGTTGCAGGTGGTCTACTCGGCTCGGGGCGGCTGTTGGTGGAGCAGATTGACTACAATTTTTTGTTCCGCTGGTTTGTTGGACTGGGCATGGACGATGCGATGTGGAACCACGCGGTATTCTCGAAGAACCGCGACCGTCTTCTGACCAGCGATGTGGCGCAACAGTTCTTCGCTCAGGTGAATAGGCGGGCCAAGCGCTTCATGAGCGACGAGCACTTCACCGTGGACGGCGCCCTGATCCAGGCCTGGGCCTCGCATAAGAGCTTCCGCTCCAAGGACGGTTCCGATGATGATGACGGCGGAGATTTCCGCGGCCATCATCGCAGCGACAAGACGCACGAGTCAACCACCGATTCCGATGCCCGGCTTTACAAGAAGAGCTACGGCAAGGAGTCGAAGCTGAGCTATCTGGCCCATACTCTGGTGGAGAATCGCAATGGGTTGATCGCCGCCGCGTTGGTAACCCATGCTGATGGCTATGCCGAGCGCGATGCCGCGCTTTTGATGCTTCAAGAGAAGCAGCAAGACCGTTCACGACGCATCACCGTGGGTGCCGACAAGGCTTATGACACGAAGGATTTTATAGGCACGGTGCGAGAGTTGAATGTGACCCCGCATGTGACGAAGAACGACAAGAACCGCGGCAGCAACCTGGACCGAAGGACCACACGCCAGCCCGGCTATGCCGTAAGTTTGAGCCGCTGCTGGTTGATCGAAAAGGGCTTCGGATGGCTCAAGCAGATTGGCCCGCTACGGCAGGTCAAGCTGCGAGGACTGGAGAAGGTGATATTGTCGTCTTCCAGCGGCGAAATTATGTTCCGTCGCGACTCAAGGGGCTAAAATCTCTAAATTGGGGTGAGATGGTGACTGTACAGAATGCCTGGTCCCAACCCGGGTTTGAGCAGAGCACACCATCGGACTGGTCTGCGTCCTATGCGCAGTTTCTGACCGGTTCCGGAACTCATGCGGCCAAGACCTTGAAGTTCTATCAGGAGATTCTCGAATACGTCGCGCGGGGGCAACTGGCCGCCACGGTGTTCCAGGAATATTATCCGCGCTTTGCAGAGACGCACGGCGCTGGGTACACGAAGCGCCTGAATGAGCTGGCGGCAGAGTTCCTGCGCAGCCTGGTCGAGTTGAGCGCAACCGAATCGCAACGGTCGGCTGCGGCCGAGAACCTCGACGCGGAGATCGCGGAGATTCAGCTACCCGTATTCGAGATCGAGGATCCGACGCGCTGGTTTGAGCAGTACGCCGAGTTTGCCGGCCAACTGAATGCACGGGCGCTCAAAGCGTATCGCAAACAGCTGGACCATGTGGCCCAAGGCGAGGCGAGTCCGGAAGAGGTGCAGCAGAAGGTCGCTTCCCTGATGTCACGGCAACTGCCTGATACCCTGCAGCGCGTGGGCCATCTGTACCTCGACGTGATGAACAAGTTGAACGATGTCCGCGCGAACTACGAGGAAGAGTATTTCCTGGGGCTGGTGGCGCTGGCCAAGGGCCACGAGAAGGACCCGATCGTACTGGTACCGCTCAGCGGACCGCAGGGCGGGGTCGCTTCGGCATCCCTGACGGTGGCAAACACCACGACGCAGAGGACGCCGGTGCGCTACACCGGGACAGAGGTCCGGCGCATGGATGGGGTGGGCGCGGCCTTCCCGCCGAAGATCGTGATCCAACCGGAGGCTCTTGAGCTCGGCCCCGGGGAGGAAGCGACTATCTCCTTTTCCATTCAACTCGAAACCGACCATTATGAAACGGATATGCCGTACATGGGATTTCTGTATATTACTGGCGATGGAGATCTTCGGGTCGAGATGCAACTGCGCATCGTTGCGACGCCACCTGCAGGGAAAGATTCCTGAGGTTTCCGAATGGCAGCATCGAGACAGAACGGACGAGTAGCAAAGGAGAACATCGAGCGCGGCGAGCCCATTGCGATTATAGGGATGCGCGGCCGCTTTCCGGGCGCGAGCGACCTCGATACGTATTGGAAGAACCTTGCGGAAGGGGTGGAATCTATTGCGACTCTGACCCCGGAGGAGATGCGCGCTTCCGGAATTCCGGACCATATTTCACGCCTGCCGGGATACATCAATGCTTCGCCGGTGCTCGAAGGGATCGATCAGTTTGACGCCCAGTTCTTCGGTTTTTCCGCCCGCGATGCCGCGCTAACAGATCCGCAGCACCGTTTGTTTCTGGAGAGCGCGTGGGAGGCACTAGAAGACGCGGGATACGATGCGGAGGTCTTCGCCCGGCCCATCGGCGTCTTTGGCGGGTCAGAGATGAGCACGTATCTCTATCATCTGTCGCAGAACCAGGACTCGTTGAAGTACATCGATGGCATGCAGTTGATGGTGACCAACGACAAGGATCATCTGTGCACGCAGGTCTCATATAGGCTGAACCTGACGGGACCCAGTATCGCGGTGCAGACCACCTGCTCGACTTCGCTGGTGGCGATCTCGCTGGCATGCGAGAGCCTGCACAATCACCGCTGCGATATGGCGCTGGCGGGCGGGGTCACGGTGCGCGTGCCCCAGAAAGGCGGCTATTTTTATGCAGCGGGCTCCATCCTTTCTCCCGATGGGCACTGCCGCCCGTTCGACGTGAACGCGCAGGGGACGGTAGTTGGCAGCGGCGTGGGGATTGTTGCACTGCGGCGGTTGTCCGATGCACTGGCGGATGGAGACAACATCCGCGCGGTGATCCTGGGAACCGGAATCAATAACGATGGCAGTGCCAAGGTAGGGTACACGGCTCCGAGCACACCGGGGCAGGTGGAGGTGATCCGCTCAGCACATCGAATGTCGGGGATTTCTCCCGAAACCATTGGCTATGTCGAGGCGCATGGCACGGGCACGATCCTGGGCGATCCCATCGAGGTCTCGGCGTTGACGGAGGTATTCCGGGCGGCGACCAAGCGGCGCGGATTCTGCGGGATTGGCTCGGTGAAGTCGAACTTCGGCCATCTTTCCTGCGCTGCTGGGGTCGCGGGTCTGATCAAGACGGTGCTCTCGCTCGAGCATGGCGCCATTCCGCCAACGGTGCATTTCACGATGCCGAACCCGGCGATCGATCTTGCGTCCAGCCCGTTTTATGTCACGAAGAAACTTAGCCCGTGGGAACGCAACGGCACTCCAAGACGCGCAGGTGTCAGCTCATTTGGAGTGGGTGGGACCAATGCCCATGTGGTGCTGGAGGAGGCACCGCAGCCCGTACCTTTTCCTGAGCGGCGGCCCTTCCAATTGATGATCTTGTCGGCTCGAAGCGAAGCGGCATTGCGAGAGATGGAAGTCAGGCTTGCGGACCATCTCGAGGCGCACCCGGGGATCAATCTGGCAGATGTGGCCAGCACCTTGCACCTGGGGCGCCGGGCGTTCCGTTTTCGCAGAGCGACGGTCGCGGCGGACGATGTCAGGCCGGTAGTCGAGTTCCTGCGAGATTCCAGTAAGACGGTGGTTGAGACAGCAGCGACGGATCGACGAGTAGTCTTCCTGTTTCCCGGGCAGGGCTCGCAGTATCCCGGGATGGCGGAGGGCATTTACCGCAGCGAACCGCTGGTGAAGAAGATAATCGACCGCTGCGCGAAGCTGCTCAAGCCCGATCTCGATGCAGATCTTCGGCATCTGCTGTTTCCTACGGCGCGCAATCGCAAAGGTGCGTCGGAGGTGCTGCGCAATACGAAGTTCGCGCAGCCTGGGCTCTTTGTGGTCGGGTATGCGCTGGCTTCCCTATGGCAGTCGTGGGGCATCGAACCGGCGGTGATGATTGGCCACAGCGTGGGCGAGTACGTGGCGGCGACGCTAGCCGGAGTGATCAAGCTGGAGGACGCGCTGAAGGTCATCGCGCGGCGGGGGCTGTTGATCTCCGAGCTTTCGCAGGGGTCAATGCTCGCGGTGTTGGGCAGCGCGGAGAAGATTGGACGATTTGCGAATGGAGAGGTTTCGCTGGCGGCGATCAATGCGCCGGAGTTCTGCGTTTTGTCGGGGCCGACAGAGGCGATCGGGCGGGCGGAGAAAGCGCTTACCGCGGAGTCGATTCTATGCCGGCGGCTGCATACGTCGCACGCCTTCCACTCGGCGATGATGGACTCGATCCTTGAGCCATTTCAGGAGGTCCTCGCGCAGGTCAGGCTGCGCAAACCGGCGAAGCCGTTCGTGGCGACGCTGACGGGAAAGATGGCGGATGGGACGGTTGCGACGGCGGAGTACTGGACCTCGCAACTGCGGCGTGCAGTGCGGTTTGGCGACGGGTTGAAACTGCTGGCAGAGGGCAGGACGCCAGCGGGCAAACAGCCCGTCTACCTCGAGGTGGGTCCGGGCAATGCACTGACCACGTTCGTCAACGCGGAGGCAAGGGCCACAGGCGGGACGCCGCTGTGCGTGAGCACGCTGCCTGTGGCGGATAGTTCGCGGCCGGACACGGAAGAGGTCCTCACGGCGCTGGGCAAGCTGTGGATGGCGGGCGTGCCGGTGGATTGGAGCGGCTTCCACAGTACGGAGAAGCGACGCAGGGTCAGCCTGCCTACGTATCCTTTCGAGCGGCAGAGCTACTGGATGGGTGCGGTGCCCGATGCGACACCGCAGCCGGTTGAGAATCGCGACACGTCCAAGTGGATCTACAAGTCGGTCTGGGCTCCGGCGGAGAAGCTTGCGGGCGATCTCGCCACGTTGAAGGGCCGCAAGATTCTGGTGTTCGATGAACCGGGGACGGCGGGCGCGGGGATCATCGCTCTGCTGCGCAGCGTGGGAGCTTCGGTGCTGACGGTTCGGCGCGCAGCGGCTTACAAGAAGACGGGCGATGCGTACGCATTGAATCCCGAAGAACCCGAGGGCTTCCGCAGCCTGGCGATGGATGTGTGTCACGGCGAGGAACGGCTGGGAACGGTAATCGACTGCTGGAACGCAGCGCCGCCGGGGGCCACTGGTCTGGATGACGCTGCGCCGATTGCGCTGCTAGCGCCGATGCGCTTTGCGCACGCATTCAGCAGCCAGCAGACTGTGCGGCCGCTGCCGGTGGTGTTTCTGGCGCGCGGCACGGCGCAGGTGCATTCCGAAGATGCGCTCGACCCGACGCGAGCTATGGAAGTTGGCGTTGCGAGAGTCTTGCCACAAGAGCATCCCGGGCTGAGGGTCGCGCATATCGACATTGACGCGGATGACTCCCTGCCGGTGATGCTGGCGGCGGAACTTGCGGCTGGTGTGCCGGAGCCTGCAGTCGCGATGCGCGCGGGTGAACGCTTTGTCGAGACGTATGTGCCGATCCCGACGGAGGCGTCGGGGCCTGTGCTCGACCTGCCGGAGAACCCCGTCGTGCTGATTACTGGCGGACTGGGACACATGGGATTGAGTCTCGCGGAGGCGATGTTCTCGCGCACGAAGGCGCGGCTAGTGCTGGTGGGGAGAAAGGCAGTGCCGACGCCAGGAGAGTGGGCCGCCGCAGGAGAAGACCTTTCGATCCCCGATGGGCAGAGGCAGATCTTCAAGCGGCTGGCAAAAATGAGTGCCGAGCGCGATGAGGTGCAGGTGCTGAAAGCTGATCTGAACGTCGCGGAAGAGGTGCGAGCTGCGGTGGATGAGGCGTACCGGCGCTTCGGGCAGATAGACCTGGTGGTGCACGGAGCTGCGCGTATCGATGCGGCGGCGTTTGCGTCCGTCGCGGATACCGGGCCGGATGTAATGGAGGCGCAGTTCTCTCCGAAGATTCGCGGGCTGTTTTACCTGATGGCTGCGTTCGAGGGGCGGAAGCCGAAGCGCTGGGTGCTTCACTCGTCAATTTCCGCGATTCTGGGCGGGCTTGGCCTGGCTGCGTATGCCGGCGTGAACGCGCTGCTCGACACACTGGCTTTGCAGCAGGGCGCGAACTGGCTGAGCATCGATTGGGATGCTTGGGACAACGCCGCGGAGGCGCAGAGCGCGAGCATGCCGTTTGCCATTACGCCGCCGGAGGGAGGTGAGGCGATGCTGCGACTGCTTTCGTCGCCGGTGGGCTCGCGCGCGCTGGTGGTGGTGAACCTTTTCGATCGGCTGAAGTCATGGGTTCGGCAGAACGAGAACGCGGTCCGCACCGCGACGGCTACGCCGCTGCATCCGCGGCCGAATCTCGCGACCGCCTTCATTGAACCGCGCAACGATACGGAACGAGGGTTGGCCGAGATTTGGGGACGGCAGCTCGGGCTCAGTTCGGTGGGGATTCATGACCGATTCTTCGACCTAGGCGGGCACTCGCTGCTGGCGGCAAGGATTGCGGCGGAGATTTGCGATCGCTTCCAGATTGAGTTGCCAGTGCTGAAGCTGTTTCAGGCGCCGACCATCGGGGAGCTGGCGATGCTGGTCGATAAGGCGCAGGCGGGCGAGGTGGACCATGAACCCATCAGCCTGCCAGCCGCTGCGGATACGCCGGAAGCCACGGACCTGGGGAGGGATGCGCCGGGGAAGGCGGCGAAGGCTAGCTATCGCGATTTTTACGACGATGTCACGCGGCGGCTTACGCAGTCCGGTGTGGGTGATGCGTCGTTCTTCCTCAACTATGGCTACATCAGCTTCGATGCGGAGGTCGATGAGGCGCAGGTCGAGGTTCCGGAGCGGGTGTTCAACCGGAATTCGGTACGGCTTGCGTTTGAGCTGATCGGCGACGCGAACTTGAACAAGCTGCGGGTGCTCGATGTAGGCTGCGGCCGAGGGGGGACAGTGGCCCTGATGGCGCAGACGCTGGGCGCGAAGGCGGTGGGAGTCGACCTGTCGCCGGAGGCGATCGCGTTCTGCCGGCGCATTCATGGACATGGAACAAAGTTTGAGGTGGGAGATTCCGAGAACCTGCCGTTCAAGGATCGTTACTTTAACGTCGTGATCAACGTCGAGTCTTCGCATACATATCCGAACCTGCGGGCTTTCTATACCGAGGTCAGCCGTGTGCTCAAGAAAAAGGGTAGGTTCCTATACACGGATCTGCTTCCGGTGGAACGCTGGCTGGAGGTGCGCGCGTTGCTTGGTCCGCTGGGACTGGAAATTCTCAACGAACGCGATATCACGGAGAATGTGCTGGCTTCCTGCGATGACGTGGCGGCCACCCGTGCGCAGGCATTCGGAGGGCACGACGCGATGATCGACAACTTCCTCGCCGTTCCCGGCTCAGCGGTCTATGAGCAGATGCACAGCGGAAGCTGGCAGTACCGCATTCTGCGCGCGGAGCGCCGTTAGCACCGCCAGTCAACCGTTAGCAGCAGCATCCGCAGAGACAGCCGATGTGGTGGGCGCCGCAACGGTCGGGGAGCGCGGCGATGGCAACAATGATGGGCCGGATCATGCAGCCGTCGGCGCGCACCGTGAGATAGCCCACCAGGCAGGACTCAATCGAGACCGGAGGGGCATCCTGGTTGGGATTCGCATTCACATCAACATTTCCGCCGGTCACCGGAGTGGTGGCGCGCTGGCCGCAGTTAACGGTGATGGTGAGGAGCACAGTCTTCTCGCCGCAAGGTCCCAGTGTGAATTCGGTCTGCGAAAGCGAAGCCGGCCAATCCAGCTTCCGACCGCCATCGGTGAGTACCGATCCCAACTCCAGCGTGATCAGGCGTTCGCGCCGGGAATCGTTGTCGAAAGTGATGGGAATCTTGCGGGTTTCCCCGCAGCGGACATATTCCACGGTGTCTGCGCAGCGGATGCAACACTCGCAGCCGCAGTCCTCCCGTTCCTGGCAGCCACAGCCGTGCTTCTGGTGACCGTGTTGTCTTTCGTGGCCACCGTGCCCTTGATAATCCTCATAGCTCTGGTTGGAGCTGGGGCTTGAAACCACACCAGCCATCTGTTGCATGAGCGTTGCCGGCGCCTGGGCCATGTTGGTGTAACCCGTCTGCATGTTGCGCATATAGTCTGGCATGTTCATCATGCGCATCCTGCCGCTGTCGTGGCAGTATCCGTAGAGGAACGCGGGACCGCCTCCACTGCCGCTCCCGCCGCAGGGTTGTGTGTTGCGATAGTGCTCGGTATGCATAATCGTCTCTCCTTTGGTCCTTGCCGGTACGATTCTAGTCAGGGGGTCCATGAACGCTTCCTTCAGTTGCCGTTGACGCGAACCCGCAGCCCGCCTTGCGGAGGCTTTACGGGAGAGGCCGCCGCGGACTCCCCGGGTGCGTCCCGCTCTGCCTGCGAGTGACACTTGCACGGGCCCGATTTGGCCTGATTGTTGACCAGCGTGTCATATTGTCCGGAGGTGGTGAACCCAAACAGCTCCATTCCCATCCACGTAAATCCGAAGTGCTGCGAGTAGGGCTGCTCGATCCTCATGGGCGGCAGAGGGGCGATCTTGATTGTTGAACAGGAGTCCACTGCAATGGGTTTCAGGTCAATGACTGAATTGGAGTTGCTGTCAATCTTGAGCGGCTCGATCTTGAGGTCCAAGGGCTTAATCGTAAGATCGACTGTCGCCGTCGCATCCGACTTGGTCGTTGAATCGCTGGTGGATTCGGTCTTTATGGGACTCTTCACATCCAACGTCGAGTTGACATTGATGGGAGCGATGTTATTGATCCGGATATTATCCAGATCCGAATCGATCGTGAGAGGTGTTCCGGTACCTCCCACCTTGATGCTGTAATCACTCGGGATGCTCGAGCCGCCGCCTTTGCTCATCGCGTCTTCTCCTTTACCTTCCGTGCGGGTACCTTCTGCACGGCCACTTCCGCATGTGTGTCGCTAACCGAATATTTGGCCGTGGTGTAGATCTCCACGAACAGGCTCGCGTTATAGAGCTGCAGGCTGGCACGATAGTGGCGCAGCGGTTTGAGACCGTGCGGCAACTCGAAAGAAAGATCGACCATTTTTTTTTGCCCCGCGTAGAGGATGATGGCGTCGCGCTTGGTGATCAGCATGCCGGCCTGGATCTCCGACCACTTTAGCAAAACTTCCTTGACCATGGTTTGAATGGAGCTTTTGTCGGCTTCATGCAGTCCGATGAGAAGCGCTGTGGGAATGTCGTACGAATCGAAGATGGGCGCCTCGCATTGCGCGCCGGTTGCAAGGTCGACGTTGCCCTTGTTTTCCGCGACAAAGGTCCGGGTGTACGGTCCTGGGCCGCCCGCAAGCAGGGTGATCTGTCCCGGCTGAAGGCGGAGATCGACGACCTCTTCCACGTTGGCAATGGCGGCCAGGGTCTGATCCCCGAGAGTCAGCTCAAAGGGATAGGAGCCGGGAGGCGTGGCGTGATGTACAACCATCGTGCCCGAAACGCGGGCCTGCTGTCCGGGGTAAAGTTTCGCGAAGAAAGGCATTTCAGCGAGCGGGAGGCTGGAGGCGCCCTTCAGCGAGGCGGATCTAACCCCGACGCTGCGCAGCTTCTCCTTCGCCTGGCCTGGGTTGACGAGCGAAATCTCCCCGGTAAGATTGTTCGGCGGTCCGGAGAAGAGCAAAGGAGCGACCGTGGGGACGAGCTGCAGCGTGGACGTGGACTGCGGATTCGCTTCTTCGGAAACATCAGCGGTCATACGGGTACGCCTCCCTTGGAACGGGTCCCGCACAGAGAACATCATCCTACGCGATGCCTTACCGACTGTCAATTCAATAGCTGAGAGCCATGGAAACTTAATTCGGGCAGATCGAAGAGAATGCCTTGCCGCAGCCGCGCTGGTCGAAGCAGACGACGCGATATTTTTCGGGGTGGAAAAAGCGGCAGTTCATCGATTTCCTCGCTACCAGCTTCAGGCTGCTAGCGAACCAAAGCAAGCCTGGTTTCGTGCACTTTGTCTGCATGGATTGGCGGCACTCGGGCTAGCTAATTTCTGCCGGCAAACAGGTATATGACTCGCTGCTGAATGGCGGAGGCTATGTCGGAACTGTTCGTACAAAGCCATTCGATGAACCATCTTGACGAAATGACCTGCGCCAGAAGGACCGCAATAGAGGTGACCTTCCTCCGCAGTGCCAGAGACCTTATCCCGTCCAGGCGTGCAATACACGTCAGCGATTGAGATCGTGAATAAAGTCGCTCGCTACGTTCGCGGCTCTGCCCGCTGTATCCTTTACTGTTCCTCTGACCTGATCCGTGACTCCCTCTTCGGCAATGTCGTAATCACCAGTGATGCGTCCAAACCCTTCCTTCATCTTGCCCAATAGATTCGCTCCCGCGCCTTGGATACGCTGTTTGGTCCCCCAATCGTCGGTACGATCAGTCACTGATTCGAGATCGTTATAATCCGTGGGATATTGGAGAGCCCAAGATCGATTTACAATAATGTACGTTGCAGCGATAGCAGCAATCCCCCATAAAATCCAGCCACGATTCATCATTTATTTCCTTTGAACAATAGATCCCGTAATCTCTCACGGAACCGGTCCTGTTATTCGTGAGAAAGTTTAAGAACGGCGGTAACACTTAGGTCGTCCTCCCCATTGGCAAGGTTAAACTCGCGTCATAATACCCCGGCAACCTGGGTGCCCGCACTTGCAAATCACCTCGGCTGCGCCTTTCAGAGCCTCGCACGCAGCACTGCAAAACTTTTCGTTGTCTTTAGAATGCAGTGATGCATTCAAATTTGAGGCTGATCAGTACTGTAAAGCCAAAGAAACATGGATCGTCCAGCCAGTGGAATATTTTGCCGTATTCGAAAGTGACAATGCTGTTTACCGTATCGCCTAGGCTGCTGCGTCAACGTTCACTCGTTCCGAAATCCCCGTGAGAACCTTGTCCGCATTTCCTTCTTCTTCCTCAATGGACTTGAGCACCAAAATGTCCCGTTCGAGGCCGAGTATGTCAGCCCAGCGACGCAATGTTCCATAAACGGCAATCTCATGATGCTCGACCTGTTGCGCCGCTCCGATGAGAGCGATATCACGAACCGACGGCTCAGTAAAATCCTTGATTATTTCGGATGCCTCCGAGTGAGACCATCAATTACATTACAGGTCTCAGTGTCGGTCTCTACGTGATTACTTCGAAGTAAATCTTCGACGCTTGTTACGTGCCCTTTAGTTTCTTCCCAATGGGTTTGAAACGCAGTGGACAGCTCTGGATCAGCCGAACAAGAATTAGGAATAATACGACCGCCTAGGGCTTCTGATTAACACGCTCCTTATTAGTCTGCTGGGACTTCTGATGGGCTGCTTCGGAAGATTGGTGCGCAGTCCTGGACTGTTCCTGCGCCTGTTGCGCCTGCCTCTGCCCGTCCTCGTGACGGCCTTGCTCGTGGTGTTCTGCCGCTCCCTTGTGTAGCTTGGAAGCCTTGTCGTGCTGTTCCGCGGCCTGCTTGTGTGCTTCGTGTGCCATAAATCTCCTTATTTCGATCCAATGGATCGTATCTGAGGGGATGCCTTGGTTCAGCATTGCGTTGTCCGAGGTAACGAATCACTGCCTTATTGGTCAATTGGGAACAGTATGGTATAGATAAAAAGCAGAAGAGGAACTCCTCGGCTGGGATGGCAAGCGTAAGCCGATCTTGTGCGCCTCCGTACAACAACAAATCTCCACGCGCAATATCGGCGGGATGAGCGCCGAAGTCTCGGAGAAAGCGGACCTTGAGAGCGTAATGCTAATTGGTTTCCGGATCGCCGGAAAGCCCAATTGAAACCGTCGAAGCGCTCATTGGAGGTGCCCTCATGGACACACATGCTGAAGACGGGGAGCGGTGCACCTATCTCCTACTCTGTGCGTTGGCAACTGGATGCGACCGCCTGCAGGATCATCGGCAAATGATCAGGTACAGCGAATTGTTCCGTCCGCAGAGCCGCGATCTTCTCAACGCGCACCTTGGTCGCGTCGTCACTCGCACGTAAGGCGATTGTCGACAAGTCACCTTCTATCGGCACGCTAAATGCCTGCGTCGAAACGGCGAACAAATCGCCTTTCTTGATCGGTGTGTCGGGGATATCGCACCACGCTTCGCGAATATCGAAGGGACGATTGTAAGAGCGTGCCCCAACCGGCATTACCTTGGCTGCGGCCAATATGTCTTTGCTGATCCCCGTCTCTTCCATCGCTTCGCACAACGCGGCCGTAGCTGCATGCTCGACCACGAAACCCTCGCCGTTGCGTACCGGATCGATAAACCCGCCTGGCAAAGCTTCGAGACCGGCTCCCGGGTTATTGCGTCGCGTGATCAGCACGACTTGACCGATATCGTCGAGCAGTACCGCATCCACTGCGTGGCGCAGAAAGACACAGACACGCTTGCCGTCCGGCATGACGATTGAACCCAGTAGATTCACAGACTGGCCAGGTTGTCCCACACCGAAATTTCCGGCCTGGGCTCGCCGCGCAATCTCCTGCTGAAGCACAGGGTCGACAAGCATGTGATCTTTTACAGAAGCAGTCATTGCGGCAGCCTGATCAGGATTTCTGCGAAAACTAAAAACCCACAGAAAATGACTTTGGGTTCTTTAGTCTTTGCTAGGTTTTGCGGTAGTCCTAGGCTTTCCGATCTTCGCGGCGAGGTCTTCGCTATGCTTAAGAGCGCTTGTCGAGTACTCGTGTGCCTGCTTTGAGAGTTCGTGAGCGGTCAGGTGATCCCCTTTGCCATGGGCGGTGGCTGCGGCGGCATGAGCGCGGGCAGCAAGGTTATGCAATTCAGCAGCTCGATCGTGCGTACTCTGTGGCATCGTGTTCTCCTATGATTATAGGATGCTGCGGTGGAGACGTTCGGTCGGACAGCCGATTCCTCCTCCGCCGGTAAAGAAGACACCGCAGGAGAGCTACCGGTAGAAATTCTCGTCCTACGAAATATCTGATTGCCAACCTAAGTGTGGTGTATCAACAGGTTGTTCCGATCTAAGCCGGAACGGCTGATGGGTGGAGCATGACCCAGACTACTATGAGGTCGATGCCAGTTGTATCCATGCAACCAGGAGCGAAGCTCCTGGTTGCGTTCCTGTGAGTGTTGATAAGTCCGAGCGTAGGCCCACTCTCGAAGCGCAGTCTGGATGAAGCGTTCGGCCTTGCCATTGGTACGTGGAGTGTAGGGGCGGGTGAAGCGATGCTTCAGACCCAACTCGCGGCAGAGCTTGGCGAATAAGTAGGAGCGATATGCCGAGCCATTGTCAGTGAGCACCGCTTTGAAGCGGATGCCGAGGCGTGCATAATACGCCAGCGCGGCGTGCAGGAAAGCGATCGCCGAGGCGCGGGTCTCATCCGGGTAGATGGCGGAAAAGGCGATGCGGGAGTGATCGTCGATGGCCACATGAACGTACTCCCAACCCGCGCCCGGCACATGATCGGCGGGATTGCCGGTAACGCGGTGACCAGGCCGGACAATGCGCCCCAGCTTCTTGATATCGAGATGCAGCAGATCGCCGGGAGCGGCGTGTTCATAGCGTTGAACTGCCGGGGCGGGATCGATATGGTGCATGCGGTTGAGTTTCAGCCGGCGCAGAATGCGGCTGACGGTGGCCCGGCTCAGGCCCAGTTGGAGCGCGATCCGATACCCCGTCCAGCGCTGGCGGCGCAGATTTTCCACCCGCCGGATCGTCTCAGCCACAGTAGGACGGTGCAGCCGATGGGGCCGTGAACTGCGGTCGCCGAGATCTCCTGGCCCCGCTTCCCGATAGCGGCGAACCCACTTGGCACAGGTCTTCGCGCTCACGTTGAAGCTGGCCGTGGCCAGCTTCAACGTGCATCCCTCATGTAGAACTTTCTTTGCCATCGCCTCTCGACTATGCAGCATCGTTCGGGCATTCTTGTGGTAGTCCATTCCTTCCTCCGTAGCCGCTGTGGTTTCGTCACTATCAGCTTCTACGTTCCGGTTCGAATGGACAACCTATTGAGACTTCACACCTAGCCTAAGTTATTCAGGGATTTGGAGGCGCGGGTCGGGATCGAACCGACGCATAAAGGTTTTGCAGACCTCTCCCTTACCACTTGGGTACCGCGCCTGATGGGCAAGATAAAGCATGAACCGTGGCTGCTG
>JBDTBI010000392.1:0-5961 GCA_039924215.1 Acidobacteriaceae bacterium | reverse complement strand
AGGTTGAATCCGGCCACCGACGGCGTGCGAGGCAGAAGTGTATTCGTAACATTCCAGTTTTCATTGCGGCCATCCAGATACATGCGGAACCGATATTTCGGGTTCTCCTGGATCGGTGCGGCAATCTCACTGGTAACGCGGCGTTTTTCCTTGTCCCAGCGAAACATGGAAAACCAGTTGAGCCCCTTGTGATTCAGATTGGAAAACTCCGGATACACCGTCTCATAGGGCAGCCCGCGCAACATCGGCACAATGCCTTCCAGGGTCCAGCTGTTCCATGCGCTTCTCTGGCTGTCATGCCAGGCCAGCTGGAACGAGCCATTCGGCTGCGCCTGCAGGTCATAAAAGGTATGCGGAAAAAGATCCAGCAAGTTCAGTTCCGCCTGCGTCATCAAAAATTGATGTCGCGTCCAAACGCTTCCCGGAGAAAACTTGAAGGCCCAATCCAGAATCAGCGGATCCAGTCTTGGCGTCGGATCATACCTCAGGTCGCTCAGTATCGGCTTCCCTGCCCGGTTCCAGTACTTCAGCACCGCTTCCAAATTTGCTTCAAGAAAATAAATGGAAGCCAGTAGATTGTCCGCATACGCATTCTTCGGATCAAGAATCAACGCCCGACGCAGATCAGTCTTTGCAGTTGAGTAGTCCTTTTCGACGTAGGCAATTCCCGCCAGCTCCACCAGAAAGCGCGCATCGTGCGGATGGCCCACATGGCCTGCCTGCAACGCCGCCTTGGCTTCACGCCAACGATGCAACTGCGCCAGCGCCAACCCGCGATCCAGTTCCATGTCGGCAGGTTCGTCGGGTGACTGCGGAACCGCACGCACCACATCCTCCCATTTGCCTGCACGGAACAGTTGTTTCACTTGTTGGGAAGGGTCCGCTTCCGAATGGTTCGCGACAGAGACACGTGTTTGTCCAGCCGCATGGCTCAGAGAAAAAGCAAGCAGAAAGAGAAGTGCAATCAATGCGCGGGCTTGGGGACCGCGAGCAGCGTCCAGTCGTGCGTCGCGCGCCATTCCGACTCGAATCCTTCCCGCGAGATTCGTAACATTTTCTGCTGGGCCGGATCGTTCAAATACACGTATCCTCTGTTGGAATCGATTCCGACCACGACAACGTAATGCAGCGGCCCGTGTGCGCCGCTCGCCTGGATGGCTGCAATCAGCGGACGTCCCAGCGCAAGATGATGTTCCAGATCGCTCCATTCGCCGTGAAATGCAAATGCCTCGTAACCCACGTTCCGAAAATATTGCTGCATACTGCTGGCGTAGATTCCACCCGCAGCGCGCGAAAACAGCACGGATTGAATCTTCTCCGCGTCCTGATCGGCAGCAACCGGGAGCCCTTGCTTCCTGTCCCAATAGTGCATCACCATCGCCATGGTAGCCGATCCGCACCCGTCCTTGGTCTGCGGCACGAAAGGGACATTAACCCAGATCGCGGGCGTTGCCGCTGCCGCACGGGCTTCCCCTCGTGCAGGCTCGGCGGTCCACAGACCGCCGAGCATCAACAACACCGCGATGCAGCACCATTTCATTTCAGGCAAAGACTGCAACCAGAATTAAAACGACAACTACGATGCCGATCAAGGTGAAAATTCCAAGGCCGATCGCACCTCCAGCAAAGTCCCGCTGCGCCGTCTGTGATCTCTGGGCCAAACGGGCTAAATCGGCGTTATTTAACTGGCTGACCGCGTTCGTTACCTGTTGCGGATTGATGCCTTTCTCCTTCATCGCCCGCTGCATCTCCGGCATCGACAAGAAGCCCTTCAGTTGCTTTTCATTCTGCTGCCGGGTAGCCGAGGAAATTGAAAGATCTTTCTGAATCTGCGCAGGAGGAACGACATGGGTTTGCGCCACCATTTGCTGTGGCGCTAACAGAGCAAAACTCAAAAGCAGCGCCGCTGTACCTGGAACCTTAACAGCCGATAATTTCTTCACTTTCTCCTCCGAACAAATCAGAATCAAGTTCGCTTGTAGAACTTGGGAATCCACTCTCGCGAGCTAAAGGTTCGGATGCGGAACTCGCTACTGGGTTTGCTTTCTGGTTACAGCATGCATGTTTTCTGGCTGAAAGTTTCTCTGTTCATCCCTACGTCTCACTCAACGCCTGTTTCTCGCACGGAAAGGGGGGTGGCCATTCCTGCGCCACCCCTCGACTGACACGCTAGGCTACTTCATTCCTAGTGGACAGCAACGATAATCAAAATCAGCGCCGCGATCCCCACCAGAATCAGCAGCAAATCATGGTTGTCTATGTTTCCTGCCGCAAAATCCTTTTGTGCCTTTGCCGAGCGAGCCGCCAGTTGGGCAAGGTCCGCATTGTTCAATTGGCTAATTGCGTTCGTCACCTGTTGTGCATGGATGCCCTTTGACCTCATCGCCTGCTGCATTTCTGGCATCGACAGAAAGCTCTTCAATTGCTCTTCATTCTGCTGCCGGGCGGCCGAGGAAGTTGAAAGATCCTTCTGAATTTGTGCTCGAGGAACGACATGGGTTTGTGCCACCATTCCCTGCGGGCTCGCAATCACAGCGCCCAATAAGAACGCAGCTACACAATGTACTTCAAGAATGGATAATTTTTTCATCTTCATCTCCAGGAATAAGAATCGGGGTTGGATCGAACCTAGTGTAACCCGTCGAATGGGACTCGCCTTTGAAACCTGCTACAGCTAAGATGATCAATCCGGCTATCGAGTTTGTTTTCCGCTCGTCGCCCTCACCGTGCTTGCCGAAAGTCTCGCCGTTCGCTCCTGTTTTTCCCATGCAAAGGGTCGTCCGTCAATGGCACGTTTCATCGTCTTCAGTAGCACCAGCGAAAACACCTGCCGATAGGTGAAGCGTTGTATCCAAATATGAAACAACAGCCAGCCATCCCCTTTGTTGCTTACGTGGCGTGGCTCCAGCAAAAAGGCAAGTGAAGAGGCCAGGAAATCCACCACCAGAAACGCCAGAAAATAGATCATCAACTTTTCAAAGCTGGCCGAGCTCACCGCTTTTGGATGAAAATGCCGGCTGACAAAATAATGGAGAACGCCGGCAAGAAACATCAGGTCGATAAAGGGAGAGAACAGCGGCAGAATAATCTGAAATATGATCATGTTCGGCAGCGCAAACAACGCCATGGCGCGATGTCGCAGGAAAGCGCCGCGATGTTTCACCACCGCCTGCAGAATCCCGAACGACCAGCGAAAACGCTGATCCATCAGGCTGCGCATGTTGGCCGGAGCTTCCGTAAACGCGAAGGCCCGGTCCTCGTACACCACCTTGCATCCCTGTCGCAACAGATTCATCGTCAGGTCCGCATCCTCAGCGACCGTGTTAACGTGGTACCCGCCCGCATCCTTCACCGCGGAGGTTCGCCACGCTCCAATCGCGCCCGGCACCACCGTCACCACATTGAATAAATCCAGCGCACGTCGCTCAAAATTCTGGCTGGTGATATATTCGAGCGCCTGCCAGCGTGTCCACAAATTGATCCGATTCCCCACCTTGGCGTTGCCCGCAACCGCCCCAACGCTGGGGTCGGCGAGGCGTGGAATCAGCTTAGAAATCGCGTCCGGCGCAATCACGGTGTCGGCATCGATTCCCACATAAATTTCTTCCGTCACAAATTGCAGACCGTAATTCAACGCCTCCGCTTTTCCTCCGTTCGGATGGGTCAGCACCACTAATCGTCCTGAGGCAAGCTCCTCCGGCATCGCTGCGCGCGCCATTTCAAGTGTCTTGTCGGTAGACCCATCGTCAATTACCAGCACCCGCAGATTTTGATATTGCGATCCCAGCACCGAACGAATCGTGCGCGCGATCACCTTCTCTTCGTTGTACGCCGGGATCAACACCGCTACCTTTGGACGATACTGTTCCGCCCCGGGATAGAGCTTCCTTTTGCGGAATCGATCCAGAACGGCAAACAGTCCGACAATCAGCAGCCGCCCGGTCATAAGAACATCGCCAAGAAAGAAGATCAGGATGACCGTATGGTTGAAAAATGAAATCAGCCAGAAAGCAATCGCGTCGATACGGGCTTGCCAACGCTGGTTCGGCGGAATGGGAGGCATCACCTGATCGCGCGTTTTTCCAATCAACGCCGATACCGGAACCAGCTTGTAGCCCTTGGCGCGCAGCGTGTCGATCAACACAGGAAGGGCTGCCACCGTTACCGAGCGATCGCCGCCGCCATCATGAAGCAAAATGATGCTGCCGCGAAATTGCGGCTCGGTCTTCATGATTTCGAGTTGCTTCAGTACGGTCTGGACAATTTCCTCCGGCGTTTTTCGCGGATGTTCATTCCAGTCGCTGGTATCGATCTTGTCTCCAATGATGATGTACCCCATCCGCTCGACATAGTCCGCGGCGGCGGCCTGGTCGTTTGTGTCCGGCTCCTGGTCGATCGAATAGGGTGGGCGGAAAAAGAGCGGTTGCACGCCAAGCTCCGCAGCGAACAAACGCTCCGTGCCATTCATTTCCAGGTTCAGTTGGCGCTTTGAGATCTCACTGATGTCCGGATGGGTAAAGGTGTGGCTGGCGATTTCATTCCCGTCCCGATAATCGCGTTTCAACAGGCCAGTGTTATCCAACGCCTCTTCGCCAATCACCATGAAGGTACCGATCACGTGCTTCTGTTTCAGTATCGCCAGAATTTTCGGCGTCCATGTGGCGTCGGGTCCGTCATCAAACGTCAATGCCAGTTCATGCGGATGGTAGCCATATTGCTCCAGCGTGTACGGCTCCGGAAACGTATGGATCACCTGGCTCACCGCAAGGTCCGAATCGGGGTCGATCTGGACCGTCCGCTGGCCGTCCTGGGGCCTGCCGATCACCTTCAGAACATCGCCGTCGCCTTGCGTGGTGACATCCGCTCCCGGAGGAACGGTCGCCAGTAGTTGCGCTGCATTCGACGCCATCGGCTGGTTCCAGATCTTCCACAGCGTCGGGTCCTCGCTTCCAAGCCTCCACAGCGCAAAGGTTTCGATGCCCAACTCGCGCGCCCCACGGATTTCATTCATTGCCGTCACTGCATCCAGATACCACACCTCGTGACGGGTATGGGCGTCCTCGTCGTCGTACGCAAAGTGCATGTTCAGCGAGTCCGAATCCATCGCCGGTGCAGCCTCGGAATCAGCCGCCTCCTGCCACCCGTCCTGCACCGCCAGATCGTCGACGCTCTGCACTTTGCCGGGCATCAGCTTGCCGCCTTTGCGGGTCGGCAGAGACAGCGTCCAGTCATAGCCATAATTCCCGATGCTGCAGATCACCTTGCTTCGCGGCATTACCTTCAACGCCTGTTGCAGATTGTGGATGAACCAGCTCTGACCGGCGACCGGCCCCGGCTTGCTGTCCGGTTCATGCTGGTCGTAATCCATCAGAATCACGCCATCTGTGTGGGCAGCATAAAATTTGAAATCCCAATCGTCGTCGTCCACCGGCACGTTGATGTAGAGCCGCAAGTGCAGCGGATGCATCCTGGCATACAGGTCGGCTACCATCCGCCGATACGCCGGCTGTGCAGCCGAAGGGATCGCCTCAAAATCAAGCGAGATACCGTGATAGTGAGGATTAGCCGCCAGTAATGCGAGGATCTGCTTTTCAAACCGCGCCTGCGCCGTCCGGCTCATCAAAAACTTCTCGACAACGCTGGAGCTGAAATCCCCAGTCGCCTGATTGAAGTTATTCACCAGCGGAAAAACTTCCGCGTCGGCATGCGCATCCAGAATCGCGCGCATCACCTTGCCTTGCGGGTCGATGTTGTGCACCCCATCCGGGTCCACTACTGCGAACGGTTGATTGGCCAGCGTATAGGCAGTCAGTCTTCCATCCGGGGTAACCACATGCAGCCAGTCCGTGAACAGCAGATCGATATCGTGAACATGGCTCTTCAGGGAAGAGTAACTGGCCGGATCGTAGTCAACGTAGTACGCGGCCCTCAATCCTTTGCCGGAGTTCAACGGAATGTCCG
>JBDTBI010000391.1:0-6692 GCA_039924215.1 Acidobacteriaceae bacterium | reverse complement strand
TTATTGTTGCTACCGAATGATAAGCGCATCGTTGCAGTAGCCAGGGGTTTTGGCGGACGAGTGGTAATGACGAATCCGGCCCATGCTTCCGGCACAGATCGAGCGGCGGAAGTCGCCAGTTCTTCCGATGCCGATATTGTGGTGAATGTGCAGGGCGATGAGCCGCTGCTCGAGCCGGAGATGATTAACGAGTGCGTTCGAGCGTTACAAGATGCATTGCTGCATAAGGACGGCGTCGAGTTTTCTACTGTAATCAAGCGAGCTGGAGAAGGGATCTATAACGATCAGGATGTGGTGAAGGTGGTGCGCGACCTCAGGGTCGAGCGCTATATTTTTCGCGGTCCCTGATTCCATTTCCGCGTCGCAGGATCGAAGCATTCCAGGTCTTCGAGCATATCGGTCTGTATGCCTATACCAGAGAATGTCTGATGCGGCTGTCGCAGCTACCGCGAACGCCATTGGAGCGAGTGGAAGGACTGGAGCAGCTCCGTGCACTTGAAAATGGGATTGAGATTCAAACCGTGGTGACAAAATGCGAAGGGCAGCTCATCTCGGTGGCCACCTTGGAAGAGTTGAACCAGGTGCGCGCCGTCCTGGCTAAGAGAGGAAAGCAATAACGCTTTTCCTCAAGGTGAGCCAGTACATGCGGGGCCTTCCGATTGACGATTTCGCGATCCACTCCTGCTACTGGCAAAACCAGACTCCTTATCGCAAAAGTGCAATAAGGAGTCTTTTTTGCTCACCGCAATCGATTGTCTATCGTTCGAACCCAGGCCGATTGCGAAGCGCAATGCGAATCACGGTTCTACCGGCCATAGCCCTGGTTTTGGTGCATCGGCGGCGGGGGCGGATGATGATGACGGTGATAGCGGTGGTTCGTGCAGCCATTGAGGCCGATCATGATCACACTTGCCAACAGAAGTGCAGCGAGCTGTCTTTTTCGAGTCATTGTCAATCTCCTTGCGGTGAGATGCAAAACGAGTGCGGGCATATGCTCCGAGGCCAAAAAAATCTGGTCGGTTGCTGCAGCGAACCCGTTGCAATGCAGTAGTTTAGACCGGTTCTCCTGCTGCTATAGATCGCGTGCTGCTATAGATCGCGGCGTCCATTCCAGTGCGGCCTTTCTTGAAGGAAAGTCCGCGAATTGATTCCAGCTCCGATATACACACTCAGGAGAACCGGTCTAGCTTCTACCTGCGAAGAGGCTGGGGCGCGGATGGGGCGTAAGGGAAACCGTGGGTAGGCTGAAGTTCACCTGGTCAGGCAGCAGCGGCAACTCCACTCGGAGCTACTCTGCAGGGTCGTAGTTTAGATTTTGCCCAAGCCAGCGTTCAACCTCCGCTACGCTCATCCCCTTGCGTTCGTGATAGTCGGCGACCTGATCGCGGTCGATCTTTCCAAGGGTAAAATATCGTGATTGCGGATGAGCGAAATAGAGGCCGCTCACGCTTGAACCGGGCCACATCGCAAACGATTCAGTAATCAGCATGCCTGTATTTGCCTGCACATCGAGCAAACGCCAGACCGTAGCCTTCTCCGTATGGTCCGGACAGGCGGGGTACCCGGCTGCGGGCCGGATTCCCCGATATTTCTCATCGATCAGCTCGGCGTTGCTCAAGCCTTCTTGACAGCCGTATCCCCATTCATCCCGCGCCCGCTTATGCAGGCATTCGGCGAAAGCCTCGGCCAGGCGATCGCCGATTGCCTCCGCCATGATGGCGTTGTAGTCATCGTTCTCGGCCCTGAATCTGTCGCACAACTCTTTCGAGCCAATTCCGCTGGTTACAGCGAAGCCACCGATATAGTCTGGCAGCCCCGTTTCTTTGGGTGCAATAAAGTCGGCAAGCGATCGGCAAGGCTCACTGCCTTCTCTGTTTGCCTGCTGGCGGAGGAAGTGGAATCGTTCGAGTACCGTTGTCCGGGTGTCGTCTGTGTACAGCTCAACATCGTCGCCAACGGCGTTTGCGGGAAAGAAGCCATAGACTCCTCGTGCCGTAATCAGGTTTTGCTCAATGATGCGATCCAACAGAGTCTGGGCATCGGCGAAGACCTGGCGTGCTTGCTGGCCCCGTTCCTTATGTTCAAAAATGCGCGGGTACACACCTTTCAGCCCCCAGGCATGGAAGATCGGCGTCCAGTCAATAAATTCGCGAAGAGTTGCCAAAGGAAAGTTGTCCAGCACGCGCACGCCGGTGAAGGATGGTACGGGAATGTCTTCGGCGCGCCACTCAATCGCAGTTCGCCGTGAGCGAGCGGTTTCTAGCGAGACGACCGTCTGGCGCGGTGCAGCGTGTGCCTTGCGCAGTGCCTCGTATTCGTCGCGAAGTTGTGCCACGAACGCCGGCTTGCTTTCATCACTCAGCAGGCTGGTCGTCACCGGCACCGCACGGCTGGCATCCAGCACGTGGATCACGGGTTCACTGTAATGGGGGGCAATCTTGATAGCGGTATGTCTTCGGCTGGTAGTTGCACCGCCGATGAGAAGCGGCAATTTGAAACCCTGTCGCTCCATCTCGCGGGCCACATGCACCATCTCGTCAAGAGAAGGGGTGATGAGGCCGCTGAGGCCGATCAGGTCCGCCTTCTCCGTCTTGGCACGTTCGAGAATCTTCTCGCATGGGACCATGACTCCCATGTCGATCACTTCGTAGTTGTTGCAGGCAAGCACGACGCCGACGATGTTCTTGCCAATGTCATGAACATCGCCCTTCACCGTCGCGAGTACAATTTTACCTTGCGCCTTGACCACATGACCAGACGCTGCCAACGCTTCCTTCTCCGCCTCCATGAACGGAGTCAGGTGCGCGACTGCCTTCTTCATGACGCGTGCAGACTTTACGACCTGAGGCAAAAACATTTTGCCGGAACCAAACAGGTCCCCCACAACGCCCATACCATCCATCAAGGGGCCTTCGATCACCAACAAAGGGCGGCCCAGCTTGAGGCGGGCTTCCTCGGCGTCAAGCTCGATATACGTATCAATTCCTTTGACCAGCGCATGAGAAAGACGTTCCTCGACTGTACCGTTGCGCCATTCCTCGGCCTTCTTTTCATTCACGACCGTGCCGGCGTTCTTCAGCGATTCCCCGAGTTCCACGAGTCGCTCGGTGGCGTCGGGACGCCGGTTGAGCAGTACATCCTCGACCAGCACTTTGAGCTCAGGATCAATTTCCTCATACACCTCGAGCATCCCGGCATTTACGATGCCCATGTCCATGCCCGCAGCGATGGCGTGATACAAAAAGGCGGAGTGCATGGCCTCGCGGACCTTGTTGTTGCCTCGAAAGCTGAACGAGATGTTCGACACGCCTCCGCTTACCTTGGCGTGCGGCAGGTTTGCCTTGATCCAGCGCGTGGCCTTGATGTAGTCAACCGCGTAGTTGTTGTGCTCCTCCATGCCGGTAGCGACGGTGAGGATATTGGGATCGAAGATAATGTCTTCAGGCGGAAACCCTACTTCGTCAACCAGAATCCGGTAGGCACGCTCGCAGATTCGGATCTTCTCTTCGTACGAGGCAGCCTGGCCCTTTTCGTCGAAGGCCATTACCACAGCGGCCGCGCCATATTTCAACACAGTAGCGGCATTCTGGCGGAATGCTTCCTCGCCTTCTTTCAGGGAGATTGAGTTCACAATGCCTTTGCCCTGCAGGCACTTGAGCCCAGCCTCGACCACTTCCCATTTTGAGGAGTCCACCATAAAGGGCACTTTGGCGACTTCAGGTTCGCTCGCGAGCAATTGCAGGAAGCGCGACATTGCGGCGACGCCGTCGATCATGCCCTCATCCATACAGATGTCGAGGACGTTTGCACCATTTTCGACCTGCTGTCGGGCAATGCTGACCGCTTCTTCGTATTTGCCTTGCTTCACCAGCTTCGCGAATTTGGGCGAACCGGCCACATTGGTTCGCTCACCGATCATGATGTAGACGCCGAGCTGCTGGGTGAATGGCTGTGACCCTGATAGCCGGAGCGGTTTTGTCTCCGTCACCGCGCTCATGCTCTGCTCTCGATTTGGGACTCGTCGGATGCCCTTGTTGATATCGCACCCCACTTGCGCGGAGACACATCTTCTAGTGCCTTGGCGATAGCCGCGATATGTTCAGGCGTATTGCCGCAGCAGCCACCCGCGATATTTATCAACCCTGCCTGTGCGAAGTCGCTTAGATAACGGGCCATATCCTGTGGCCCCAGATCGAACCCGGTTTCCGAAAGAGGATTTGGCAAGCCAGCATTCGGATAGCAGGAGATCGCCACATCCGCCTTCTTAGAAAGTTCATCCAGAAACGGATACATCAACTCAGGACCCAGAGAACAGTTGAGGCCGACGGACAAAGGTTTCACATGCTGTACCGCATTCCAAAACGCCTCGGTGGTCTGTGCGGAGATCAAGGTTTCACCTCCACGCCCGACTGCCGCCGAGATCATCACGGGTAGTTCCTTGCCGTCCTGATCGAAGACTTCGCGGATGGCGACGAGTGCGGCCTTGGCGTTGAGTGAGTCGAAGATGGTCTCGACAAGAAGCAGGTCCGCTCCGCCGGCAATGAGCGCACGCACCTGCTGCGTGTAGGCGGCTTTTACCTGGTCGAAGGTGACCACTCGGAAGCCTGCATCGTCGGGATCGGGAGAGTTCGACAGGGACACGGTCATCGGCCCGATCGACCCCGCGACGAACCGTTGGCGCGAAGTTTCGTTTCCTACTCGATCGGCCCATGCACGGCACTGTTGTGCCGATCTCTCATTGATTTCCCAGGCCAGATCGTTGAGGAAGGAGTCATCGACGATCTTCTGGTAGAAAGCTGGATCCTTTCTACCGCCCTTTTCTCTTGGATCGTCTACGAAGAATTCGCTCTGAGTGATGCTGGTCGCACCGAAGGTATTGGTTTCGATGATGTCCGCACCGGCCTCGAGGAACCGGCGATGGATGTCGCCGATCATCTCCGGCTGCGTCAAAGAAAAAAGATCGCCGTTATTGAGTAGGTCTTTTGTGGCGTTTTTGAAGCGTTCACCGCGGATATCAGCTTCTGCCATCCCATAAGTGCGGATGGTAGTTCCCATCGCTCCGTCGATGATCGCAATTCGGCTCTCGAGGATTTTTTCGAGAGGATGTGGATGGTCTTTCTTCATGTCTCCCTGAGGGCTTTTTAGCGGAACCGAGTCGGTACCGCACGCCTAAGTCGAAGGCGCTGAACCGAAAAAACTGACATATTCAATTCATCTGCGTACTTTTGCTTCCAAGTCACTGCATTCAGTGGCGTAGTACGCCTTGTTTCATTATAACGACACGCACAAGTCGAGCATGTGGCAATTCATCTTGGAGAGTGAGAAGAAGTCTTGCGCTAACTGGAGAAGCAAATACCGGCAGAGCGATTCGGGATGGTCGACGAGATTGCCGCCGCCGCCTTTCTTGCATCGGATGAGGCGGCCTACATAAACGGTGCCGAGTTGGTGCATGACGGCGGAATCACGATCAGCTCTTTATCGTGGAGGTGAAATCCCGGGAAGTCTGCGGAACTGCTCGTCTTGCCATGGCCGACATTGCTAGGACGGCGGTCGTAGAGGAAGCTGCAGCCACGCAAGGCCTATGTCGCGTCGCATGTGGCAGGCAAGATCGCTTGTCGCGCCGTCATAGAATAAAGCCAGGCGCTGCTTGACTTTCACTACGGAAGGCATTCCGATGCAGCGCACGCACCAGCGACAATTCGTTTTGTCCAGGACGACAGCGCGCTTTTCGGCATTCCACTTGTTCAGGTTCTGACTCCAGTAGACCCAGATGCCGTCGGTAAATTCGCCCTGATTGTCGATCCCGATGTGATTTGTAAAAAGGAACCAGGTTGCATTGGATGGTTCAAAATAAAGAGCCGAGTTCTCCACCTGTTGTTCAGGGGGCAAAATGGGCTCAGGGGACACCTGCCACGGTCCGTCGAGATTTTTTGTTCTGGCAATTGAAAGAGTTCTTTTCAGCCGCGTACCATGGTAGGCGGCCGCGCTGAAGAACATAAGATATTCACTTCCTTGCTTCACGATTTGGCCGGGGCTGGCCGTATCGGAATAATAGGTTCCCGGTTTCGTTCGGAAGGGAACTACGGTTTTCTCCTTGATCCATGGGCCGCCGGGATGCCTGCTCCTGGCGGCGAGCGTGAAATATGGAACTTCAGGAATTCGATTTGGGGGTGGACTGGTGGTTTTGGACCCAACGTAAAACATGTGCCACCAGGAGCCATCGAATACAGTCCACGGAGAGGAGGCCGTGCCCGCATCCTCTTCACCGGGCGCGCCCAGATCGAGAACCGGCCCTTTCAGATTCCAATGGCGCAGATCGTTACTCGTTGCCAGGCAGGCTCTCCATCCTGTAGGGCCGGCCCCGTCGTAATACAGGTAATACGTATCGCCAGCCTGAAAACAAATCGCCTCGCGAGCTCCGAGATAGTCACATCGATCCGGCCCATTGCCGTAGTGAAGGATCGGAGCAGCATCAGACGCATCGAGGCGAAGCGTGGTCCCAGGTCGACCGTCCGGATAGGGTAGATCTCCGGAGACACTTTGCAACATCGACTTTGATTGCACAGCAGCTAGAATTACGCCGGATGAGGAAAGCGCGGTTGCAGAAAGAGCCTGACAGAAGGTTCGTCGGGATGTCATGGCGTCGAACCTCCCGTAAGGCGATCCATCCAGAGCGCCATTTTCGGTTGAAA
>JBDTBI010000390.1:0-3687 GCA_039924215.1 Acidobacteriaceae bacterium | reverse complement strand
GCGAAAAAGAACTCTTGATGCAATACGTGTAGAACTCCGCGGACGCAATTATCTACCCGTTCTCTTCGATTTCGCGAAGCCAGACAATAAGGACCTAACCGGAACTGTGTCTACGCTCGCCCACTTAGCGCGTTTCATTATTGCCGACCTGACCGACCCCAGTTCTGTCCCCTATGAGCTTGCCACCATCGTCCCTCAAATCCAGGTTCCAGTGCAGGCGATTATTCTTGACGGCAATGAGGAATTTGCGATGTTTCATGATCTGCTCAAATACAGCTGGGTGTTGGCACCATACATATACACGTCTGAGCAGATGTTACTTGCCAGCCTGAATGACAGCGTGATCGCGCCTGCCGAAGCGAAGGTTAGCGAGCTAAGGCAAAATCGATGACCTAGGCCTGAGACGGGCAATATTAATATGCTCCACAGCTTCTTGAGCAGCCTTTAAACCGGCGGGTGGCCCATTCAGGCCTTGTTTTGAGTTCGGACGCACAGGAAAGCCCGCTCAAAAGTCCTGTAATTCCTTGCCCGGTATGGATGCACGAACCGCATTCAGTACGACGATCAGATCAATCAACTCCTGCCCAATCGCTCCTGCAAGAGGCGGGAGAAAGCCCAATGCCGCAGCGATCATTCCGATGGAACTAAGCACGATGCCCCCGACTGCACTTTGCAGCGCGATACGGCGCATTCGTTTTCCAATGTGGAGAAGCTCATCTACTTTCACCAGAGTCGGTTCAAGGATCACAGCTCCCGCCGCTTCCGCCGTGATATCGCTATTCTGGCCAAAGGCCACCCCGATGGTTGCTGCCATCATCGCGGGAGCATCATTGATGCCATCTCCGAGATAAAACGTCGGGCCTTTTTCCGTCTCCACACGAACGATTTCAAGTTTTTGGTCAGGCGTCTGGTTTGCCCATACATCCTCAATGCCGACAATGTCCGCAAGATGTTGGACTTCAGCCCTTCGATCTCCGGAAACGATCATCAAATGCTTGATGTTGTGCTTTGGCTTCAGATGGTGAATGAATGGCCGTCCCTCCTTTCGTGGCCGGTCATGAAACTGGATCAACCCCGATAAGCGATCGTCGATGACAACCAGGCACTCCATTCCCGGTGTGATCGGTGGAAGCGTGGCAAGCATCTCCGGCGTAAGGGCTCGTCTGCCGGTGATCAGAATGTTTCGCCCTGCAACTTGTCCTCGCAATCCCTCCCCGGGCCTTTCGCTGATGTTTTCGACTTCCTGAAACGCGATGTTTCTTTCCCGGGCGGAGCGTAGGATGGCGCGTGCCAGAGGGTGTTTCGAATATTGTTCGAGACTCGCCGCCAACCGAAGCACCTCCGACTCGCTGGCTCCTGAAAAGACGAGGATGTCCGTAACAGTTGGCTCCCCATGGGTCAGGGTTCCTGTTTTGTCGAAGATCATGGTGTGGATATTTCCGACTTGTTCCAGAACAGCCGGCTTCCGGATGACGATGCCGCGCTTTGCGGAAAGTGAGATGGCTCCAATCACGGCTACCGGAATGGCGAGAAGCAAAGGGCAGGGGGTAGCGATCACGATGACCGCCAGAAAGCGCTCTGGATTGCCGCTCAAGATCCATCCTGCAAGCGCGACCGCAACGGCAATGGGCGTGTACGTTGCGCCGAGACGATCGGCCAGTCGTCGGATCCTTGGGGGATTTTCTTCCGCGGCTCGCATTACCCGCATGATGCGGGCATAGCGCGAATCGACCGCGAGTCTGTCGGCAACGATAGTAAGCGCCGAATCTTCATTCAGCGCGCCGGAAATTACCTGGGAGCCGGCGATCTTGCGGATGCGGAAGGGTTCCCCGGTCAGGAACGATTCATCCATGGTGCCCGTCCCAGATAGGACCGTTCCGTCGACCGGGCAAATCTCATGCGGAAAGAGTACCAGGTGGTCCCCGATGCGAACATCATCGACCGGAACGTCCTGCGTCAACCCATTTTCGACACGATGCGCGACACTGGGAATGCGGCTGGCCAGTGCGGTTAGAACGGAAGATGCACGCCGTGTTGCGAATTCCTCTAATGCCTGACCACCTGCAAGCATCAAGACGATAATCGTCGCGATGAGAGGTTCACCCATCAGCGCAGCAGTCACAATGGACAACCCCGCCAGAAAATCCGAACCAAATTCTTTCCTGATGGCCTGCCGCGTCAGGTCGTACAGCAAAGGAAGTCCACCGGCGAAGATAGCGACCCACAATGGAACTAACGGAAGACTGCCAGTCTGATGAAGAAGGTAGTGCAGTAGCAAATACAGAAGGATCGCCGTAAGCGACAACACCACCGTAACGCGGTTCCAGATGCGCCGCACGTTCCCAATGAAAAGCTTACCGGCGTGCCCAATGAACAGCTCGCCGGCGCGTACTCTTGCTTCGGGGTTCATCCTACGGGCTCTTGCGGAGCCCAGGCAGTCGTCTCAGCCGCAAGTATCACTTTAAGTGTGTGGTTCTGCGCCGCATGGCTGAACGTCTCATAGGCATCGAGAATCTGGTCGAACGGGAAATGATGGGTGATCAACTTCTTCGGATCGATCTTTCCGGATTGCACAATCTTTAGCAACAAGGGCGTCGTCGCCGTATCCACAAGCCCTGTCGTAATGAAAATATTACGACTCCACAGGGTTTCAAGATGCAAGTCCACCTTCTTCCCATGCACACCAATGTTGGCAATCGTGCCCCCAGCGGCGACAATCTCCTGGCACAGGCCGAAGGTCGCCGGAATTCCGACCGCTTCGATGGCGGTGTCAACCCCGCGTCCCGCAGTCAGTTGTTGGATTGCCTCAGCGGCCTTTCCGTCGGAACTGTTCACGGTATGGGTCGCGCCAAAGCGGGTGGCTACTTCGAGCCGGCTGTCGTCTATATCAACGGCGATAAGTTGCGATACGGAATAGAGCTGCGCGGTCAGCAGCGCTGCCAGACCAATCGGCCCAACTCCAACAATGGCAACCGTGCTTCCCGGTTGTACTTTCCCATTGAGGACGCCGCACTCAAAGCCGGTGGGCAGGATGTCGCTTAGCATAATGAGCCCTTCCTCATCGGCCCCCGCCGGGATAGGGTAGAGGCTGGTGTCCGCATGAGGGATGCGCACATACTCTGCCTGAGTCCCATCAATCTGATTCCCCAGAATCCAGCCGCCAGTCGTGCATTGGGAATACATGCCTTTGCGACAGAATTCGCATACGCCGCATGAGGAAATGCAGGAGACGATCACGCGGTCTCCCACCTTAAAGGTTGTCACTCCATCCCCAACCTGATCCACGGTTCCGACGCCTTCGTGCCCAAGAATTCTTCCAGGCTTGCAGGTAGGAACATCCCCTTTCAGGATGTGCAGGTCGGTTCCGCAAATCGTCGTTTTGTGGATCTTGACGATCGCATCGGTTGCCTTGGTAATTTTTGGCAGTGGCCGCTCTTCAAATGCCATGTTTCCTGGGCCTTGATAGACAAGTGCCTTCATCGTGCCCTCCTCGTATACGAACTTTCCATTAACCGCAGGAATTGCGCTTTCGATAAAAAATCCGGTAACAGCGAAAGAACTTCACACAGTTCAGATGCATTCTTCGGGGGAAGAGAAGTGGGGAAATACAGAATGTCGAGAGTGCCCAGCCTGTTCAGGATCCAGGAGACTGGGCGCTCCCGACACCACACCCTGCGACACGATCAC
>JBDTBI010000389.1:0-4831 GCA_039924215.1 Acidobacteriaceae bacterium | reverse complement strand
TACCGTAGTCGGCCACCAATGGTGGTGGGAGTTCAAATATCCGAAATACGGAGTCGTGACCGCAAACGAGCTGCATGTGCCCGTCAGCAGCAATCCCAAACTGCCAGTGCCGAGTTATCTGAAACTCGTCAGCGCGGATGTCGATCATAGCTTCTGGGTACCGCGACTGGGAGGCAAGACGGATCTCATGGCGGGTCAGGTGAACTCGATGTGGGTTCAACCGGAAAAGACCGGCATCTATTATGGGCAGTGCGCTCAGTTTTGTGGCACGGAACACGCCAGGATGTTGATTCGCGTCTACGCGGAGACGCCGGCGGACTTCCAAAAGTGGATTGCCAATCAACAGAAACCGGCGGTTCAAGATCCTGCTGTGGCGGCGGGGCGGGCGGTGTTCCTGCAGAATGCTTGCATCAACTGCCACACCGTCAAAGGCACCATAGCGAATGGCCGGTTCGGTCCTGATCTGACGCATCTGATGAGCCGCGACACGATTGCGGCCGGGGCTTTGCCGAATACTCGCGCGAATCTTGCGAAGTGGATCGAAGACCCGAATGCATACAAACCTGGCAGTCTGATGCCGGCGATGAAATTAAGCGACCAGGATCTGGGCCAACTCGTGTCCTATCTTGTCACGTTGAAGTAACTGGAGGGCGAACCATGGCGGATTCCATACCATTATCGGGAGCAATCGATCGAACGCCGGAAGAGAAGCATCCCCGGCTGTTTCTCGAGACGATGCATGAGTGGATCGTCACGACCGATCATAAAAAGATCGGCCTGATGTATATCGTCGCGTCCTTGATATTCATGGCCATTGGCGGCATTGAAGTGATGTTGATGCGCATCCAGCTGGCGAAGCCGGAATCGACATTTCTTACCCCTGAGCATTACAACCAGCTCTTTACGCTGCATGGCACTACCATGATCTTTTTCGTGGCCATGCCGATCATGTTCGGCTTCGGAAATTACATGGTTCCGTTGATGATCGGCGCGCGCGACATGGCCTTTCCCCGGTTGAATGCGTTCAGTTTCTGGATCTTTCTGTTTGGGGCGACCCTGTTGTATTTCAGCTTGATTGGAGGAAAGGGAATTTATGGCGGTTCCAGCGTGCCTGATGTCGGCTGGTTCGCGTATGCGCCTCTCACCGCCCATGCTTTTTCTCAAGGGAACGGCAGCGATTATTGGGCTCTGGGAATCCTGATCTCTGGAATCGGAACGATTGGCACATCCCTCAACATCATCGCCACCGTGTTTTGCATGCGCTGCAAAGGCATGCGACTGAACCGGATGCCTTTATATGTCTGGCTGCTACTGGTCACGTCCGTGATGGCCATCGCGGCCATCCCGCCATTATCCGCTGCGCAGATCATGCTCTTGATCGATCGCTATCTCGGCGGCCATTTCTTCGACACCCAGGCAGGCGGCTCGGCTGTTCTTTGGGCCCATTTCTTCTGGATTTTCGGCCACCCTGAAGTCTACATTCTGGTCATGCCGGCCTTTGCATTTATGAGCGAGATCATCCCGGTGTTTTCGCGCAAGGCGATTTTCGGCTATCCAGCCATGGTGGCGGCTTCGGTTGGGATTGCGTTTGTAAGCTTTACCGTGTGGGCGCACCACATGTTTACCGTCGGCATGACCGCTGCCGAAAATACCGCCTTCGTCATCTCGTCGATGATCATCGCCGTCCCGACCGGCATCAAGATCTTTAATTGGCTGGCGACGATGTGGGGCGGAAAGATTCATTTCCGGGTTCCCATGCTGTTCTGCACCGCCTTCCTGTTTCAGTTCACGCTGGCTGGGCTGACCGGAATCATGCTGGCGGTGGCGCCGTTTAACTGGCAATTGCACAACTCGTATTTTGTGGTGGCCCACTTCCACTACGTCATCATCGGTGGAATTATGTTTGCCCTGTTTGGAGCGTTTTACTATTGGTTCCCGAAAATGACGGGCCGCATGATGAGCGAGAGCCTTGGCAAATGGCACTTCTGGCTGTTCGTACTTGGCTTCCATATGACGTTTGATTTTATGCACATCGTTGGTCTGCTCGGCATGCCGCGCGAGGTCTACACGTATGAGCCTGGCCATCACTGGGCAGTTTGGAACATGATTGTCACAATCGGAGCGTTTATTCAGGCTATCGCTGTGATTCTCTTTCTGGTCAATCTGGTCCGGTCGTACTTTGTCGGCAAGCTGGCCGGAAACGACCCCTGGGACGCCTGGACGCTGGAATGGGCCACCACCTCTCCGCCCCCTTCCTACAATTTTGCCGATGACCCCGTGGTGCGCAGCGCGCGCCCGCTGTGGGATCTGAAGCATCCTGAAGATCCTGACTGGAAATACGACTTCAGCTCAGAGAATGAACTGGCGGCCAAATGACCACAATTCCTTTCACCTACGATGCCAAGGACGATCCATGGGTGCTGCCCTATCGCGGCTCCGTCGGGATGTGGTGCCTGATTACAGCAGAGTCGTCCATGTTCATCATCTTCGTCGTGGCCTATCTTTTCTATCTGGGCAAAAGCCTCAGCGGACCCACGCCGAAGGATGTTCTCGACCTGCCGATCTTCAATACCATCTGCCTGCTTTCCAGCAGCATCACCATCCATCTTTCCGTCAACGGCCTGCAAAAACGGAACCAGTTTTCGTTTCTCGGCTGGCTGGCGGGGACGATCCTGCTGGGAGCGATTTTCCTTCTTGGCACCGGGCGGGAGTGGTTCGAGTTGATCTACCATCACAACTTCACCATCCGTACCAGCTTGTTCGGCACCACGTTCTATTCTTTGGTGGGGTTGCATGCCACGCACGTTACAGTCGGATTGTTGATGTTGAGCGTTGTGCTGGTGATGGGACTGTTTGGCAAGTTCAACCAGGAGCAGTTTCACCGCTTCCACACCTTATCGATGTACTGGCATTTTGTCGATGCGGTGTGGGTGGTTGTTTTTCTCGTTGTCTACGTGATTGGGAGATGACAGAAGGCAGACTTATGAGCACCGATAGAGAAAACGTTCATTCCAGCCACGTGATTCAGATGCCTGCGCCAACGCCCTGGCCGATCGTGTTTGCGCTGGGGATCACGTTTTTATTTGCGGGGCTGGTCACCAACTGGGGCATCAGTGCGCTCGGCTTCGTCCTCATGGTGCGTTCCGCGATTGGCTGGTTTCAAGACGTGGTGCCTCACGAACGGCATGAAGACATCCCTGTCATTACGCAGGCCGTCGAAATTCAGAGCACACGCGAGCAGGTAGCGCGCCTGCCGGCGGTGGCATCGTCGCACCGGAAAATTCTTCCGGTAGAGCGATTCACACTGGGCGCCGGGGTGCAGGGCGGCATCGCCGGTGGTATCGCAATGATCGCGCCGGCAACTCTTTTTGGGCTTCTCCGCTTCCATAGCATCTGGTATGCGCCGAATCTTCTGGCGGCAATGGCGCTTCCAGACTGGGCCACCAGGAGCACGGCATTTCTCACCGCGTTCCACATGGAAGGATTGCTGGTCGCCGTGGGGGTTCACATTCTGGCCTCGGTTCTGGTAGGCCTTCTCTATGGGGCGATTCTCCCCATGTTTCCGTGGGAGCCGATTGCGACCGCCGGATTTCTTGCTCCCATATTCTGGACTGGTCTTTTGTATGCCGGATTGGCGGCGGTAAATCCTGTCCTGAATCAGCGGATTGATTGGCTATGGTTCATCGCGTCGCAGATTGCCTTCGGTCTGATAGCGGGCTTTGTGGTGAACCTGCATGTCCAGGTTCGCACCCACCAGTATCAGTCGCTGCCGTTTTATGAGCGCGCCGGACTTATTTCGCAAGGTATGGAACAAGAAGCACACGACGAGGACCACCCGCAATGAAGGCACGTTCCGTGGAATGGATGATTGTGGGCGTTCTGCTGGCGTTTGGCCTGGCGGGCTGCGACCACGCGCCGGGGAAGCCCGGATTTCGTCCGGAAACTTTGCGTCCGAGCCAGACGCTTGATTTTGCCACTCTGTACAAGCAAAATTGCTCCGCCTGTCACGGGGACGATGGCTTGAACGCCGCCGCATTTCCGCTGCGCAACCCTGTCTATCTGTCATGGGCTGGCCGCGATGCGCTGCTCCAGATTACGGCACAAGGCTTGCCGCACTCGTTGATGCCCGCATTCGCACAGAGCAGCGGCGGAATGCTGACGGACCAGCAGGTGACGAATATTGTCGATGGCATGATCTCCCACTGGGGGAAACAGGACATTCTGAATGGAGCGAATGTGCCCAGGTACAGGCAGCCGCCGCGGGGCGACGCCGCTGCGGGAAAGGCCGCTTTCGAGATGCATTGCGCCCGCTGTCACGGGGCCGATGGAGAAGGCCTCACCGGCAATGGCGCCAAGGCTGCAAATGCGACAACGGGTTCCATTGTCGATCCAACTTATCTTTCCCTGATCAGTGGCCAGGGATTGCGCGACATCGTAGTTTCCGGTTTGCCGGGAGAAGGCATGCCCGACTGGCGCGGGGATGGGGCGGGAACGCCGATGACAGACAAAGAGGTCACCGACATCGTTGCATGGCTGGCGGCACAGCGTGTCCAGTTTCCCGGCCAGCCATTCCGATCTTCGCAAACCGCCGGTGACAAAATCCGGCAGCACGGCAAGTAACCGGCGGAAGCATCCGCAGCAGGAGTGAATTTTGGAAAACCCAATGAAGCAGCCGAGCGAACATTCCAGGAGAAAATTTCTCTTTAAGATGGCGTTGCTGGCAAATGGCGCAGTGGGCGCAGTCCTGGCAGTGCCGGTTCTTGGGTACATTCTGGGCCCGGTTTTCAAGCGGGGCGAAAGTTACAACAATTGGGTGTCCGTTGGAAACCTC
>JBDTBI010000388.1:0-3062 GCA_039924215.1 Acidobacteriaceae bacterium | reverse complement strand
GAAATGGCACCGCAACCGGGCCGCCGATGGGTGCCAGCACCCATCGCGTTCCATCCTGATCCTTCCAACTTGCGAGACTCCCCCACGTGCCTTCGGTCTGGAAATTTGCATTGGTATTGGAAATCAGCGGACTGCGGTACAAAGGATCAAAATGGTTGGATCCGCCCAGTGATTTGCTATCCATCAGAAAATAGCGGCCTTCCTTGCCAGAACCAACTAATAAGTTGCGCCCTTCGTGCGGGAAAACGACGGGCGTCACACACATATCTAAGTCTCGAATGGTCAACCATTCATGATTGATGGGCGTGTAATAGTCCTTGAGGGTCAACGTGTCGTTGGAAGATGTGTAAGCCTGCACTGACGTTGATAACTGCCCAGTTGCCGGGTTGTAGTGGCCGTCTCCGGTTTCAAAATAGATGGTTCCGTCCGTTCCAATCGAAGGACCCGCTGTCCCGAAAATTCCTCCCTGTCGAACTGGGGAAGAAAAGGCCTTTCCATTGGTTAGATCGACGGCATATACCTTATTCGGGATGCCGTAACAGCCTTGTCCTGTAGCTGTGTACACCACATTGTTCATCAGGTTCAGGCCGTACGCTTTCGCGTAGGGGGGTAGCATCTGCATCGGCGGTTTGATTTCATCGCCCGTAGACAGGTCCAATGTGTGCAAATAGCCATCCGTACCCAGCACGTAGAGGGAGCGGTTCGCCGCTCCGGCCGGCGTAACCACAGGCGTTGCAGACAACGCTTTGGAGCAAATAAAGCCGCTGTCGATGTCCGATGTCTGCGGTTTGTCCGATGCCCATTTCAACTGTTTCTGCCACAAAATCGTGCCGCTGTCAGCATCGATGGCATAGATTTCATTCGCGGCTCCCGCCAAAATTGCCAACGTCTTGACACCGCTCGTCGTATGGATCCCTGAGATGATCAGCGGCTCCCGAAAGGAATGCATTCCCATCGTCTGGTTATTGGTCTTCACCTTCCAAAGAAGCCGTATATCTTTTGCATTCCCTGGTGTCAGCTTGTTTTCATTTCTCTGCCATCCGTCACGCTGCGCATTAAAGCTGCCGGTACTCCACTCCGGAGCGCTCGTTGACTGACCTCGGGCCGGAGAAAGTCCCATGTACGTGGAACAGAGGCAGGCAACCACCAGAAGACGAAATATTTCGGGGATCACTGCGGAGGATTTAGTCGGATTCACCCTGACAACTCTGCGAAGGAAGGAGACCTTCGGCCGCATGCACAAGACTCGCCAACTTCTTTTCTTGCTGTGCTGAATTACATCGTTATTCATGTGCTCTGGGATTGAGAATTCCTTTTTCAGATGTAAATAAATAGTCCTTCTAAAGTGACGCCTAGTGTACCCTTGCGCTCAAAAATTCGTCAAGAAACTGATCAGACCAATTTTCTTGTATCAAGCCCGGAGTTAGTCTTCGGCCGTTTTAGGTTGCTGTGAGTACGCAGCTAGCCGCGTACTCACTGGCGAACTCGACAGGCGTCCGTTCCCCGAGAGATCGGTAAGACAACTCTCATTGTCTTCTTGTGCAGTACCGGTTTCCGACAAACTATTCGCCCGCTGCTGTTGCCGGATGGGACGGATGCTTCCGGTACCGTGCAGCACCTGGCCGTCGGGGCGGGGAAGGATTAGAATATCTACGTCGTGGATCGAGTGTGCGTTACCGCTCGAAACTCCTCTTTCTCCTCTGCGTGCTGAACGGTACCCATAAGATACTGCCGCAGCGAAGTTTCGAAGTACGTCAGGCGGTTCTCGCCCGCGGGCGTGGTCAGGGTGTAGGGCTTGTCATCGTTCAGCGTATAGCGGAAGCGGACCACTGGCGTTTCGCCGTTTACCTGAAACTGGATTCTCAGCTTCAGATGCAGGTTGGCGGCAAGCACTCCCTCAAGATATGCTCCGTCACGCCGTTGTCCATGTAGATGGGTTTGGCTATCCGTCTCATGTCGAATCCCATTCAAACTCTACATAGAGCATTTTAGAGACGGAGCGCCTCATGTGGTTCCCCGCTGATAGATAGACGGGCACCCTAAGGTCAACTACAACATCCTCGACCTGTGATTTCGCAGTGCTCCATGGATTGGGATTGTGTCGAGCACGACGCGCCCGCGAATCGGAACTGCCGAAACTTGGATTAGAGAATTGACCACAAAGTGGCTATAGCACGCACGCCTGGACAAATTTCTCCAGTTCCGGTCTGCGAGAAATAGTTGCGTATTCGGCGGGGAAGTTTTCGAAAGCATCGAATCGCCGTCGCAAACTGTGAAACATAAAGACTTCATGGCGAGAGTGTCAATCACATTCAGGATACAAACCTTATTAAATCAATAAGAAAATAACTGCTACATTTTTACATACCACGGTTTTGTACCACGATTGGAACGACGCTACCCCCGCAATCAATCCCTGAAAAAACAAAGTGAACAGCTAGGTTTCCCCCTTGAGTCGATCGCATCACGGCGTCTGACCAGCGCGCTGGTGATTCAGGGCCAGTAGACGTTCCAAAATCTCGGCATCGGACAGCGTGGCGGGCCAGCCGTAGGCGGCGAAGACAGCGGCGTCCAGCTTGCGATGCGCCTCCGCCAGCCAGGTGGGGCGGGCGTTGTATAGGTTCGTGAGCGTGCGCTTCTTCAGTTCGTCCGGCGTCGCATCCAGCGGGTTCAGCCACGCGTCGCGTTTCTCCACCAGTTCGCGGGCGGCTGCGGCAATTGCTTCCACGCGCGGATCGTCCGCTGGCTCATGGCCCGGCAGCCACGGGAAGGGGAAGGTTTCAAAGGTAGAGGTAGGAGTGTAGCGCGGTCTATCTTCGAGGGCCGTGCCCATGTGCAAACCCCATGCTTCATGAATGCCGGAATGCAAAACTCCAAAGAAATAATCGTCTTCGCGGGCAATAACATTTAGCAAGTTTTCAGCCAGGACTTCGGTTGAAAGCCAAACGAAGACTCTGTGTTTGGAGACCATTGGAGTTGCCACGTATCGCCTCAGCGGAGCCAATTTCTGGCGCATCGCGGGCCGTGGCTCTCCATGAATCCACCATTTGTCTCGATAGCTC
>JBDTBI010000387.1:0-3027 GCA_039924215.1 Acidobacteriaceae bacterium | reverse complement strand
AATCTAAACAACGAAATCATTTGCAGGATGTCCAGCGGAGTGCCTGTGCCAAATTCCGGATTGGTTACCAGTATCCAAGCGTCGCACGAGGTTGCTCTGGAATCGGATCCAGCCTCCGCCTTTTGGCAGTTGGCGACTCCTATGTATATCGTCAACGATAATTTTGGAAGGGAAGTTCCAAAGCACCGGACAGAAGTGCGTTCTCGCTGGACGAAAAAGAATCTCTACATGCTCTTCATCTGTCCGTATCAAAAGTTACATCTGAAATCGAATCCGAGCACGACCACGGAGACAAATTTGCTCTGGAATTGGGACGTAGCAGAAATTTTTATTGGTTCAGATTTTCAGAATGTTCGGCGCTATAAAGAATTCGAAATATCTCCGCAGGGCGAATGGATTGATTTGGATATCAACTTAGAGAATCCACATTTCGAAGATGGCTGGACATGGAATTCCGGTTTTCAGGTTGCCGCACGGATCGATCCTCCAAGTAAGATCTGGTACGGAGCCATGCGGATCCCCTTCCAGGCGATCAGTCCGCAGGTTCCTCATATCGGAACCATCTTTCGCGTGAACCTGTTCCGGGCACAAGGCCCACCGGATGATCGGAAATTCCTTGCCTGGCAGTCGACGGGGAGTGAGACATTTCATATTCCGGAGTGCTTCGGAGCCCTGGCGCTGGCTGGGAATAATTAATGATGTTTCGATTCAAAGATGATCAACTGGGTACGATTTATTGCAAACTCTTGCGGCCCTCATCCCCCAGCTTGCAAACTACAGAAGGAGATTTCTCTGTTTGCCTCAAGTGAAAGTGCGGGATTGGGTCGGACAATGAGTAAGCAGCAAATCATGCCGGGGAGTAAGCAACGAACCATGCCGGGCGGGCGCGCCATCCACGCCCAATTGCCGAAGGGCCCAAAGGGACGTGCGCTTTGCCGTTGGTGTTCCGTGGAAGTTCAGGGACGGCGACGAACTTTTTGTTCCGATCCGTGCGTGTATGAGTGGAGACTGCGCACTGATCCCGGCTATCTACGCCAGCAGGTTTTTGCGCGCGACCGGGGTCGTTGTTCGCTTTGCCATATTGACTCGGTCGAAGCATTCCGCCGCCTCAAGCGCGCGCGCGGCTCCAGCCGAAAAATCATGCTGAGATATTGGGGCATCAAATCGGTGAATCGAAGAAGCCTATGGGACGCAGACCACATTCTCCCTGTATGTGAAGGCGGAGGCGAATGCGACGTGGATAACATTCGCACACTTTGCCTGTCATGCCATAAGGATGTGACTTATAAATTGCGTCTTCGCTTGCAGAAACCAGAGAAGATCGCGTGCTGAAGAAGTAGAAATGGCTTACAGCTTGTAGGCAGCCTTCACCAAGTTATACGCCAAATCTACCGCCACTTCCTGTGCTTCGTCCTCCTCCAGCCGATGGTCTGCAACCAGTGTTGCCAGGTACGCGCAATCCACTCTACGGGCCATGTCATGACGGGCAGGAATCGATAGGAAAGCGCGCGTGTCATCGTTAAATCCAACCGTGTTGTAAAAGCCTGCCGTCTCCGTGGTGTACTGCCGGAAGCGCAGCATGCTCTCCGGGCTGTCATAGAACCACCATGGAGGTCCGAGTTTCAGGCACGGATAATGGCCAGCCAGGGGTGCCAGTTCCCGGCCGTAGGTGGACTCATCGAGGGTGAAAAGAATGATCGTCAACTCCGGCTCGTTGCCAACCCGCCGCAGCAGCGGTTGCAGGTTGTGCACATAGTCCGTTTGCGTGGGAATATCCGCGCCCATGTCCCGGCCGAAGCGGCGATAGATCGTTTCATTATGATTTCGCATGCTTCCCGGATGGATCTGCATCACCAGGCCGTCATCGAGACTCATCAGGGCCATTTCTGTCAGCATCTGCGCTCGAAACATCTCTTTATCAGAGGCGTTCGATGTGCCAGAAAGAATATCATCGAATAGCCTGGACGCGGCCTCGGCATCCAGGTCGGCCGTTGCGGGAGTGGGATGGCCATGATCGGTGGCGGTGCAGCCTAATTTGCGGAAACGCTCCCGAGTCGCGCGCAACGCAGCCAGATATCCATTCCAATGAGACGTATCTTCTTTCGTTGATTCGCCTAACCGCCGAACATTTTCCGTGAACCCATCAAAGTCTGGATCCACGACGGAGTCCGGACGGAACGTGGGAACCACTTGCCCATTCCAGTCGGACTCTCTCAATGCGAGATGATGCGTCAATGGGTCCAGCGGCGAGTTGGTTGTTGCCAGAGCTTCAATATGGAAGCGTTCGAACAGGGCCCGTGGTCGAAACTCCGGTTGGGCAAGTTTCTCCTGTATATCGTCGTAATACTTGTCCGCTGTTTCTGCTGACAACGGAACGTTCAGGCCGAATAGCTCTCGAAATGAATAATCCAGCCAAATTCGCGTCGGAGTGCCGCGAAACAAGTAGTAGTGCTTGGCAAACAAATGCCATACCCCTCTGGGGTTCGCGATCGGGTGCTCGCCAATTCCGAGATGCTCCAGCGGGATTCCCTGGCTATACAGCATGCGGAAAATATAGTGGTCGGGCTGGATAAGAAGTGTGGCTGGATCAGGAAAGGGCTTATTCTCAGCGAACCATTGCGCTTCCGTGTGGCCGTGGGGACAGATTAGCGGCAGATCTTTCACGCTGGCATAGAGGCGGCCGGCAATTGCTCGGGATGAAGGATCGGCAGGAAAGAGTCGATGTGGATGCATCATGGCTGGGAAACTCCTCCATCCCATAGTAAAGCTTTCCCATGTTGGCAGATGCATGTGCCCATGGACGATTCGAACGTGCATCTAACCCACGAACGGTGGGTGTCATAGGGAAAGAAAATCAGTCGATCAGCAATCGTAACCGGAATATCGAATTGGATCAGGTATAGCGCAAACGACCGGAGCAAACATGGCCTTTAGCAAACTACGCAGAAAACCTCGTCCCCAACCTGTTCCTCCAGAGGCCGCGCCCGAAGAGGCGCAGCTTGCCCTGGCGCGACCCACTGCAGAGGC
>JBDTBI010000386.1:0-3004 GCA_039924215.1 Acidobacteriaceae bacterium | reverse complement strand
TCCATGCGGTGCTCCAGGCCAGACTTCCGCCAGCGGCCCTCATACATCAGCCTTGACATCGTGGTTGCCATCGCCCTGCGAGTACAGATCGTCAGCCTCTATTCGGCCATCCCGCAGCAAAATCCTTCGTTCTGCATAGGCTGCCAAGCCGGCATCGTGGGTTACCAGAACCAGCGTTGTACCTTCCCTGCGATTGAGTTCCAACAGCAGTTCCATCACCCGCGCGCCGGTCGCTGAATCCAAATTCCCAGTGGGTTCGTCCGCCAGAATTACAGGGGGCTGCAGCATAAAAGCGCGCGCCAGCGCAACGCGCTGTTGCTCTCCGCCTGAAAGCTGAACTGGATAATGGTGCATTCTCTCGTCCAGACCAACGCTCGCAAGTAGCTCCTGCGCTCGCGATTTTCCATCGTTTCCGGCGTGCAACTCATAGGGCAACAGAACATTTTCCAGGGCAGTCAACGTGGGAATCAATTGATACGACTGAAATACAAAGCCAAGCTTCGTGGCTCGAATACGCGCCAGCGCATCTTCACTAAGAGCACTGATTTCTTCGCCATCTATCGCGATGCTGCCGCTGGTCGGGGCATCCAATCCGGCAAGCAGTCCAAGAAGTGTACTTTTGCCGCTGCCAGAGGCGCCCATAATCACAACGAATTGGCGTGATGGAATACTCAGGTCGATTCCCTTTAGAATTTCAACAGAGGTCGATCCGCTGTGCAGGGTCTTTTTCAATCCGCGAACTTCAATGGCGGCATGATTCTCAAATGACATGAGTTAGAGTGGCGTCCGTGAAGTCATATTCGGTATTTCTTTTCTCTTCTATCTTGATGATCGCATGGCTTGCCGGATGCAGCAGCACGAAGTCGCAACCGAAGTCGCAACCAGTACATTCCGGCCCTACTGCCAGTGTCCCGGTACCCTCCGAGCCTGCAACACAGGATACCCGCCCGGTCATTGTTGCTTTCGGCGACAGCCTGACCGCAGGCTACGGCGTCGACAGGGACCAAAGTTATCCCGCCAATCTCCAACGCGACCTGGATGCCCGCGGATATCACTACCGCGTCGTCAACGAAGGCATCAGCGGCAATACATCCAAGGATGGTGTTCTTCGAGCCCGACAGATTGCTGCGCTCCATCCGGCGGTTGTCATCCTAGCGTTTGGCGGCAACGACGGCCTCCGTGGCGTTCCCATTCAAGACACAGAAATGAATTTAGGAAAGATCATTTCAACCATGCAGGATGCCCATGCCAAGGTAATTTTAGGCGGGATTACACTTCCCCCTAACTATGGCCCTGAATACATTGCCAAGTTCAATGCGATCTATCAAAAGCAGGCGGCTGCGTTTCATGTGCCCCTGCTACCGTTCATGTTGAAAGGGGTGTATGGAGTGCCTGGCTCCATGCAAAACGACGGTATCCATCCGACCGCCAAGGGCTGCCAGCAGGTCGCTAGAAACTTCCTGCCATTCTTATTACCGCTCCTGCATAAACCCGGACGGTTGCACGATTCGTCCCACACCCATTAACCGATTACGATTTTTGGCTGGATCAGAGTACCCGCAACGCGTCGGCCAATCGCAAATAATTCGTTCTGGTTCGTAAATATTTTAACGAGCGGTGCGTCCGAGTAATCTGGCAGGTTCCGCGCCGTTCCATTTTTCAAGTGCGTTGCAGTGCCCATGTCAACAGTCACGGATGGCATCTGCGGCAGCAACAGGCGCGGATGCGGCAAGTGTTCTGGGAATGAGCCGTCTCGTACCCACTCGACAATTTGCTCTAGAGTGGCCGCCTGTTCGATGGTAAATTCTCCAGCCCGCACCCTACGCAAGGCGGCTAAATGTGCACCGCACCCAGCCTGTTGGCCAAGATCGTGAGCGATGGAACGAATGTAGCCTCCGGAAGAAACATCTACTAGAAATGACGCATCTGGAGGATCGTAGCCGGTAATTTCAAATTGGTGAATCTCGATGCGGACCGAGCGCAATTCGACCGGCTTGCCCGCACGCGCCAATTTATACGCCGGAACCCCCTGCAATTTTTTGGCAGAAAACGGCGGCGGAATTTGATCGATCTCGCCGCGAAACTTTTGTGCCAGGTTACAAATTTCGGCTATCGTCAGATTTGGATCCTTACAGACGCCGACCCGGTCGCCATCGGCATCGTAAGTATCGGTGACATAGCCAAACCGGATCGTACCGGTATAGCGTTTCCCATCTTGAAAGAATTGCGCCAGTCTGGTGAAACGCCCGAGCAGCAGCGGTAGCACCCCCGTGGCCATGGGGTCCAGAGTGCCCAAATGCCCGACCGAAGATTCTCCCGTCAGCTTGCGGATCTTCGCCACCACGTCATGCGAAGTGATTCCGGCAGGCTTGTCGACAATTAAAAGGCCATTCATGGATGGTATTCAGAACAGGATGGGTGCTTCCCAGTATTCCACGCGAAGCATAAAGTGAGAAGCCCTGTGAATCGATCCGGAAGCGATGACTCGTTATATTCCGTTGTTTCCGCGACCGTGCACCAGAGACAGGAACTCGTCGCGCGTCTCATGCTCGCGAAAAACGCCAAGCATCGCAGAGGTCACTGTGGAGGAATGTTGTTTTTCCACCCCGCGCATCATCATGCAGAAATGGCGCGCCTCAATGACCACACCCACTCCCTGAGGCATTATGGACTCCTGAATCGCATCCGCGATCTGACGCGTTAGTCGTTCCTGCACTTGCAGACGGCGTGCATACACATCCACCAGGCGCGCGATCTTACTCAGCCCTACGACCTTCCCGTTGGGAATATATGCCACGTGGACTCTGCCAAAAAATGGCAACATGTGGTGCTCGCACAGCGAAAAAACCTCAACATCTTTCACAATCACCATCTCGTCGTAGTCCACATCGAACATGGCGCTGCTCAGGATCTCATTGGCGTCTTGCGTGTAACCTCGGGTTAGAAACTCCATCGACTTCCGCACCCGCTCCGGAGTACGCAACAAGCCATCACGCTCAGGATC
>JBDTBI010000385.1:0-2705 GCA_039924215.1 Acidobacteriaceae bacterium | reverse complement strand
AGTCTGCTCAATGCGCCTGGCAATACCGTATCCGTGCAGCGGACCCATGGTTTCAATCGTCTTCAAAATCATCAGCGCCAGGGTGCCTTGCCAAACATCTGCTTTATCTTTGTCGCCCATGCACCTCCTATGGTTTAGCCATAGGTAGAATGCCACATCTCCTATGGGAATGCAATAGGGAACAGGCAAACGCTTGCAAACTGTGGAAAGGCCTTCTTTAAGAAAGGACAGAATGTTCCACCGCGCTTGAATCACCCGCGTGCGCAAGCAGAAATTGACGAACCCAATATCGGCATCGGATTCTTACCGGGCAGCCCGGACAAAAGCGTCTAAAATCAGAACAACTCACACATGGCTGCGACTCAGGTTCAGGTATTGCTCGCCGTACTGGATGCGGCCCACTCCGCGTCGTTGGCGCAGGTGCTTATGCAGGCCGGCGCAACGGTCTCGCTGATCCAGATGCGTTCGCCCGCTCATCTGCTGGAGCAATTAGAGGAGCGCAACCCAAATTTGCTGGTGCTGGAAGTGGATCGCGACGCCAGCATGGTGGAGCATGTGCGGACGCGACATCCTCGCCTACCCATGGTTGTGGCGCTAACCAAGCCGACTGAAAAGATTGCCTTCACGCTTTCGCGCCTTGCCGTCGAAGATGTGTGGACCATTCCGGTAGATGAGGACTCGATGGTGGAGCGCGCCCGCCTGCTGCTCGACAGCCTGCCACCGCCGGTGCCAGTTTCCACGCCGAATGCTTCGATGCGGGGTAGCGACCAGACCCACGCATCGACTCCACCCTCGCCAATGTTTGAACGAGGAGACACGGAACACTCAGGAACAAGGATCGACTCTTCGATACCGCTTTTGCCGCCGCCTGCCATGGTAGGAGCCAATCCGCGTATGGCGGAGATCCGCGACACTATTGAAAAAGTTGCAGGCACCGATGTCACGGTTCTGATTCGCGGTGAGAGCGGAGTGGGGAAGGAAGTCGTCGCTCGCCTGCTGTTTGAAAAATCACGTCGCAGTCATAAGCCAATGGTCAAGGTAAATTGCGCCGCCATTCCGCATGACCTGCTGGAAAGCGAACTGTTCGGATACGAAGCCGGCGCGTTCACTGGAGCGACTCGCGACAAGCCCGGTAAATTCGAGCTGGCCAATCACGGCACGCTGTTTCTGGATGAAATTGCCGAGATGCACCCCATGCTGCAGGCCAAGCTGCTGCATGTGCTGCAGGATGGCAAGTTTTCGCGGCTGGGCGCAAATCATGACGTCTCCGTGGATGTGCGCGTGATATGCGCGACCAATAAATTTCTGGAGGAAAGGGTCAAGGAGGGACTGTTTCGGGAAGACCTTTTGTATCGCATCAACGTGGTCACCATCTTCCTGCCGCCGCTGCGAGAGCGCCGCGATGAAATTCCGATTTTGACCGATTATTTGCTTCGAAAGTATGCCATGCAGTACAAGCGTGTGCTGCATCGCTTCAGTCCGGAAGTGACCCGGCGCATGGCAGAGTATGACTGGCCGGGAAACATTCGTGAACTGGAGAACCTTTGCAAGCGCTTCGTTATTGTCGGCAGCGAAACTCAAATTCTACGTGAGCTGGTCAGCCGTAACACGGGAGAAACCTCCTTCGCGCCGACCTCGCCCCAGGATCGCTCTTCGCAAGACCAGAATGTTCCCGCGCATCCTCATAACGAATCGGCATCCCTCCACGAGACCCACGCCGCGTCTGCTCCAGATCTGTCTCTGCTGGAAATTGGCCGCCGCGCCGCCTGGGACGCGGAACGCCGCGCCATTCAGCAAATGCTAGAGAACACACGCTGGAACCGGCGTGAGGCTGCCCGCCGCTTGCACGTCAGCTATAAGGCGCTGTTGAATAAAATCAAGCAAATACAGCTCGAAGAAGAACAGGTATTAGGTGAGTTAACCGCAGAGCATCCAGAAGGGAAAAAGCCTTCCCAATAGTGGTACCGGCGTGCCCACTTCGACCCAAGGGTATGCAGAGTAGAACGTATTGAAGTGAAAACCATATCAGTTACCAAAGTGCCAGCGTGGTCGGGTCATACTGATTCTAAATGGTTTGCATTGTGGCTGATCCTTTTCGCAATCCAACAAAAATGGATTCTCGGGCTCTTCCTCATTTGGCATAACAGTTGCACTAACAGTAGGCAAATATGAGGCGTCCTGTTTAAGTTGTCCTCCTCAGAAGTTATCCTGCTGTCAGTGTCGCTCTTTGGAAGCATCGAGCGACTCCCATCCGAATAAGTTCCTGCCAATAACTCTTCGTTAGCCTCGATGCAGGGCCCGCAAAAGCGGGACTTTCGCGTCCTCTCCTGTACCGGGCTCCAACTCACACATAAAATTTAGATGTGGTAGACACAAAACATCTCAAAGCCAGCGTCGCGTCGTCCGCTGCAAGACTGCAGGAGATTGATGTGCTGTTTTCGAGCGGCGGTTTGAGCCGTAGCGCGCATCCAAAAAAAGCTATTGACCGCGTGCGCGTGTCGGAGAAACAAGGTGCGCCCGCAGGAAAGGTGGCCTCCGGCGTTGGCAAGAAACGGAGCCTGCGCCCGGTCCGCAAATCGGGAAGAGAATCAGGCACGCGGAGATCGACTGCGACGACCGGAATGGAGATCCTTCGAGTGCCGGAGTGGGAGCCGTATCGCTGGCTGGTACATGGATTCAGCACACGAGCCGGAGGAGTGTCCACG
>JBDTBI010000384.1:0-6032 GCA_039924215.1 Acidobacteriaceae bacterium | reverse complement strand
CCACGGAGTTTGGCGGCCTCGATCTAGAGGTCCACTACGTTCCGGATGCAACACAGTTGACCGAATTGCGGGACCCCGTCGCCGCGCGGAAGCAGGCGGTTCAAGTCATGGCAGGGCTGCTGACGCTCCACCCAGGGCTGCGAGAAGCTTTCCGCGGTATCTGGATGCGCGCGGACCAGGGAACGGCCTCGGTCTACGCTTTGAATTTGCCCATGACGGCAATCGCACCGGGAACGCAGCCCCCCGTCGCCCTGCCCGCATCGATGCAACCTGCAACTCCCGCGACCGTCTACGACCCCACCAAACCGGAGACGCAGCCGAATCTTGAAGTTGATCGCGATCCAGTTCTCTCGCCCGATGCCGCGGATAACCTGCCGACCGGCACAACGAGCGTTGCGGTCAGTAGTGGCAAGCCCGGCGAAATCCAGAAGGCCAAAAGCGGCATGTACACGTTGCATGAAGACGTGAATGAGGTTGCGCTGAACTGCACCGTAGTGGATGAAAAAGGGCAATTGGTCCGTGGCCTGAAGCAGGGCGAATTTAGCGTGTGGGAAGACGGCGTTCCACAGACCATCAACTCGTTTCGGTTTCAGGATGTACCCGTATCGATGGGCATTCTCGTCGACAACTCAGGCTCCATGCGCGATAAGCGCGCGGCGGTCAATGCGGCCGCGCTGGACTTGGTGCGAGCATCCAATCCGAAAGATGCGGCGTTTATCGTGAATTTTTCCGATAAGGCCTACCTCGATCAGGACTTCACCTCCAATATCAACGCGTTGGAAAAAGGGCTTTCGCATTACGATTCCCAAAGCATGACGGCGTTATACGATGCGGTGGCCGCATCGGCGACCGAGATGGCCGACCACGCGACCCATCCCAAGCAGGTACTCCTGATCGTTACGGATGGAGCGGACAACGCATCCCGGCTGACCCTGGAACAGGCCGTTCGCCGCGTGCAGAACCTGGGAGGCCCGGTCGTGTATTCCATTGGCCTTCTGTACGGAGACGATAAGGCAGATGCACAACGGGCGAGACAGGACCTGGAGGCGCTATCGAGAGATACCGGCGGTATTGCCTTCTTCCCGGACTCGTTGCAGGATGTGGGTGAAATCGCCGCAGAGGTGGCACGCGATATCCGCGACCAGTACAGCATCGGCTACCACTCCACCAAGCCGGCCAATCTTGGAGGCTACAGGACAGTACGCGTGGAAGCGAAAGCGCGGGGTTATAAGAATCTGATCGTCCGAACCCGCAAAGGCTATTACCGCAAGCCTCCGGCGCCCGCACCCGCGCACCACCCGGAGACGGCTCAATCGGTGCCGGTGCCATAGCCGGATACCAGCCTTGCTCCCTGTGGCCCGGAATCGCACCACCGTACCGTTGCCGGACCTGAGACAATCCCCAATATAGAAGGGCATTCAGCAGCGGCTCAAAACGACGAGAGGAGCTGCGAACAGCTCCTCTCAAATCGTATCAACACATTTCCCCCCAATCGATTCAGCATCGATTCAGTTCAGTGGATCCATTCTGTGGGTCCATTCAGTGGACCCATTCAGTGAATCAATCCAGGTGGAAGGTCACGTCGATCACCATTTGCACGGGAACGGGATGGCCCTGAAACATTGCCGGCTTGAATTTGTATTGTCGAATTGCTTCAATCGCTTTCGCGTCCAATCCCATACCCAGATGCCGAATTACATGGATATTTTGCGGATTCCCCTGCGGATCCACGATCAGTTGGATCGAGACCGTGCCCTCATACTTCGCATTGCGGGCTGCGTCTGAAAACTGCGGGTCGACCGAATGGATCACTTTCGGCGCGGTGACTCCGCCGCCGACGGTCATCACGCCGCCGCCATAGCCGCCACCGGTGCCTGGTCCCAGACCCGCACCGACACCCGATCCGAAACCACCGCCATGGCCCTGGCCGAAACCCGCACCGCTGCCGCTGCCGTGGGAAACCAGCGCTACCTGAGGCGATTGCGTCGTTCCAAAACTGGGCAGCTTGTTATTCATGGGAATTTTTACCGGCTGCGGCATCACCACAGAAGGGGGGGCAGCAGCCAGCTTGGGATGGTCCACCCGCAGCATCTGCACCGCGACTACCGGCGCTTTTGCGACCGGGGGCAGCTGTACCTTTTTCGCCACAATCGCCTGATGCACACCGCCACCACCGCCGCCGGTCATTGTTTTAGGAGCTGGCACCGTCACAGGGATATAGGGCTTCACGTAAACGGGAATCTCCACTACCGCCGGCTTGGGCGCGATGATCTGCTTGCGTGTCTGAACTCCAAGCCACAGGATGAGGGCAAAAACGCCTGCGTGCAACACGAACGAGAGCGCGCTCGACACTGGATCGCGCTTGACAGCCATCGGATCCGTAACTGCAATGGGCCGCGAGACCAGTTCCAGCGGCGGCAACTCCCTTGTAAAGAAGGCGTCCCGCAGATTGCTTCCCAGCCGTCTCCAGAGCGACTCGTCCGGTACAGGTTGCCCTGAAACCAGGGGTTTGGAAATCAATGCTAAGGGTGTGGGTAATGATTTTCCCACACTGTGCAATTTCCTCGCGGAGCGCTCATCGCGGGGGTCGAGTTCAGGCGTCGTAAGTATAAGATTTCCCATAGATAACTTCACTGGAAGGCATGCTTTCTAGCTTCTCTCCTGTAAACACAACAGGCAATCAAGATGCCAATTGCAGCTTCGTTCCAATTCGCGTCGTGCGAATCGAAACCACGATTTCGCCCATGACAGTCACCAGATGCCTTTATCGCTTCCAGTTATTTTCTGTCCCACGGCCGCTGCTGTGGCCAGCCATGGCAACAAACTGAGACGGGCGGTGCTGTGTAATTGCCGCTTGCGTAACAAACCGGTAAGTTGGGTCCCGTATAGACGCACGGATTGCGGCATTATCGGGACACGCAGAAAATCTCCACTGAAGTAGACTTGGTCTCCGCCGAACTGCGCCGCATCTGTGACGAACCGGGGGAAATCGAGGCCCGTGCCTTGATACTGTTTCACGTAGTTCGAAACAATCGCCAGATACGTCGCCACACCCTCCCAGATGCCGGATGCAATCGCCGAAGACCGCAACTCTTCATACTCGATGGCATTGGCCTCGTACAACTCGACCGTGTCGACGATATCGCACAGTCGAAAATAGAAATGTCGGTACATCCGCTGCAGCGTAGAGATCATCAGGCGATCCGAAACAGCCGCCACGGGGAATGTGAGGTCCCCTATCCTGACCTGCCGGGCACGTCCCGGGATGCTCGCCGCAAGTGCAATCTGCTCCCCGGTCTGGCCCAGGCGGCGAATGTGGAACTCGACCGATTCAGGCAATCCTGGGATCACGAAGTTCCACTTGCACGCCAGGCGGTCTCCCCAGCTTCTGGAAGCAACTTGCGCCTGGAAGCGCTTCGTGAACAGTGCAACCACTTTTTCGGCGCTGGTATTCGTGTACAGATCCAGATCGCTGCCGAGGTCAGGCCAGTGGTCCAGCGATTTGATTACCGTTGCGTCGTAGCCGGCTTCGCCAAATGCTGCGCAAATCGCGTGCAGAAATGATGCCGCGTGCTCAATGCGAGCGCGTTCAGCCGCAAGCGCGGTTGTCGCCCACTCGACTCGAACCTCGTCCTGTGCCTTCCGCAGAATGTTCACGGCCACGTCCAACCCGCGCACGATAACGTGGTTCGACTGGGCCAGTGCCAGCAACTCGTCAAACTCCTTCCGGCTGATACGGGTAAGTTCCGCAGCCAATTCTTCGGAAATGGATGCGTACTCTTCGCTCGCGCGCCCTGGAAACAGCAGCCTTGAGAGAAGAATCAGAGGCTTCGATGAACCCGGAATTGGAGTTGGCGTATGCATGGGCAGAAAATCCTTACAGTCTGTCATTTGGGCGTTTGCGGCCCGGAATTTGGCGAAACTGGAGGCGCAGGCTGGTTGGGCGTTGCGCTGGGATTAGCCGGTGTATTGTTGCGACGGATTAATTCGATTGGGCCCGCTTGCCGTCGGGCAGCTTGACGATAGCGATCGATCTCATCCCCTACCGTCCGGCCGCTCTCATCGGCAACAGTAGCTAAAGGCCGTCCCTCGACAGAAGGTTCAGTCGCCAGTCCAATCCGAACCTGTGCGCCATTCGCCTTGCGTGCCTTGGAATAATAGAACTGCGCCGATTCCATGTCGCCGTTTTTCTCCGCGACATAGCCAAGATTATTCATCGAGAATGCGCTATTGGGATTCAGCGCGTACGCCTCAAGAAAATCCTGCTTCGCTGCGGACCAATCATTTTGATTGATGGCGGAGACCCCGCGCCAGGTCAACATTGTGGCTCGCGTATCTTCGGGATTCGCATTCCGCATCCGCTTTCGCAGTTGCCGGGCACTGTCAGCAGCCATCTCGCTGAGAGGTTTTCCTCTCCAGGCACGCTTTAATGTCACCACCACGGGTTCCTTGGAATGGGAATCCGCAGCCGCGTCGTAGAACTTCAAAGCATTTTCTAGATTCCCTGTGGCTTCGTCGGCGACTCCAAGGTTGTTCAGCGTGAAAGGGTTCTTCGGGTCGAGTTTCAAGGCTTGCTGCAAGAGATGGTTGGCCTCGACATTCCGGCTCTGTGACAACAGCCCAATCGCATCAACGTTCATGCGGTTCACGCGCATGGGCAAGTCCTTCAAACCCGTCAGCGCGTCCGTCATGGGCTTCCCTTCCAACTGCTTCGCGTTGCTCATATCAATCCTTGCGTCGGAGTCCTGCTTCCCCGCAAGCGCATAGAATTGCTCCGCGCGATCAAGTTTGCCCTCTAATTCAGAGATGTACCCTAGATTGTTTAGCGTGAACGGATCGGCAGCATCGTAGAGATACGCTTTATAAAAAAACGCTTCAGCCTTTTCGTAGTCATGCTTTTGAACGGCGCGTACGCCTTCACGATTCAGGCGTTGCACGGGGGTCAGTTCGCTATGCCTTGGAAGGGTAACCCGAATATCCCGCGCCCAACTCATCTGAAACGCACAGCCTGTGATGATTGCGCTGACTGCGAGATATTTGATTCGTATTGCAAGCATTCGGATCCTGTACCTTTCTATCCCACACCGAAGGTAGGGGTCGCTTTAGCATACATTTATGTTAGATGCTCAACTGCGGAATGTGTTGCTGGCTTGCGACGAAATTACGCCAAGGCGGGAATACTGCAGGGCCACTTGGTTCGACTTGTTATCATCCAATGAGTTACCGAAAGATTCGTGAGACGAGTTACCAAAAAGTTAACCGGAGTCATTAAGGGTGTATCGCATGAGTCGCTTTTTTGCAGTCGTCGTGATTGGCTGCATGACCGTGGTTGGCTGCATGGCAATGGCACAAGTTTCGTTGGCCGATGGACAATCGCAACAAAAGACGGTAATTCCGCCCACCGAACCGGTGAAGAACGGGGGCGTTCTACCCCCGCTGCCACCTCGGCCTTCCGGGAAAAGCACCGTCATCGGCGGCTTGATTCGCGATGTGGATCCGGTGCGCGACCACTTGACGCTCAAAGTCTTCGGCGGCAAGACGATGAAGATCATCTTCGACGAACGCACTCAATTCTATCGCGATGGAGTGAGAACGTCCCTGCGTGACCTGGGCCCGAACGATCACGCTTCGATTGAAACCGTGCTGGACGGAACAAGCATTTTCGCACGCAGCATCCATACCTTGTCGCACTCGCCGGAGGGGGAAAGCCAGGGTCAGGTGTTGCGCTACGATCCCGGCACGAGACAGTTGACGATCAACTCTGGTCTCACTCATCAATCCATTGAGTTGCGCGTGCTCCCGGATACCCCGATCGTTCGCGTGGGACAGGCAACGTCCGGTTCGACGGGATCCGGCGTGTCGGATTTGGTGAAGGGCACTCTGGTCTCGGTTGAATTTACATCCGGTGAGAAGGGTCGCGGCGTTGCCCGCAAGATCTCGGTAATCGCCGTTCCCGGATCTTCTTTTGTGTTCAGCGGAAATATTACTTTCCTGAATATGTCTGCGCACGAACTGGCGCTGATCGACCCGCT
>JBDTBI010000383.1:0-2597 GCA_039924215.1 Acidobacteriaceae bacterium | reverse complement strand
CATCGCCAGCATTGAGAGAACGAAGCAATTCAACGGCGCCTACCATGTGCTGCACGGAACACTGTCTCCGCTCAATGGCATCGGTCCAGAACAACTGCGGATTGAGAGTCTGCTGCAGCGAGTGCGGAACCATGCCCCGCAGGAAGTGATCCTGGCCACCAACCCAACCGTGGAAGGCGAAGCGACCGCCGGCTATCTCATCCAGCAGCTGCGAGGCCTGCCGGTCCGAATTACCAGAATCGCCACGGGAATTCCCGCAGGTGCGGATATCGAATATGCGGATGAAGTGACGATGTCGCGCGCCATGGAAGGCCGCAGAGAAGTGTGACTACCCTTCATACCTGGTCGCTAGTTTTTGTTCCTTACCCACGCAGGTGCATGAGAAGGTCCTGCGGATGGACGGGCTTGGCCAGGATTTCGAACTCATGGCCGCGCGCCCGGGCTTTCTCCAACAGGTCGGCCGTGGCTGCCTGACCGGAAAACAGCAGAATTTTGCATTTGGGCAGCAGGCTGCGAATTTGAATGGCAGCATCAATGCCATTCATGTCGTTCATGATCACATCGCTGATGATCATTTCCGGCTTTTCGGATTTCGCCATCTCGACGGCAGACTCTCCGCTATAGGCGGCGACCGCTTCAAAACCGTTCCTGTTCAAGATGATGACCAACGTATCGGCAATCACGCGTTCATCATCGACCACCAATATTTTTGGCTTCACAAAAACTCTCTCTGACATCTGGACTTCGTGGAACTCTCGGGAGGGGTTTCCTATCCTCGATATACCCAAAGTGTACCTGAATCTCAATCAATGCGCCCTCAACTTTCTCCCTTATTCCTTTGGACGCGTATGCAGCCGAATTGTGTTCCGTCGCTGCGCGGGCACACGGCAACCGCCTGTGCTACCAGGGCCAGGAACGCCCTTTCCCGCGTTCTCCTCGATTCGTATCGTTTTTTTCAGATAGCACTGCCAGGTGCCTCGCGTTACAAGAGTGGTGTTCGCATTTACACTCATGCCATGCCCTCCGCAACACGATCTGTGCCGCACCCGCTCCGGATACATGTTTTGTTTCGGGTTGCCCTCGCAGCCTGTCTGTCGATTTCCGGCTCCATCGCGGCACAATCCTTCAAGCCGCGCGATCTCGGACCCGCACCGCAACAAACCTTGCCAGGTGGGGAATCTCTCCAGGCTCGCACCCAGGCACTCAATCAGATTTTTCGGGATTACTGGCAAGACAAACTGGAGCACAATCCGGAATTCGCTTCCTTCGTCGGCGACAAGCGGTTCGACGACCAGCTTTCGGACGATTCCGCCGAAGCCTATAACGACTCGCTGGAGCGCGGCGAAAAATTCATTGAGCGGCTGGGCGCAATCGACACCACCGGGATGAGCGACCAGGAGAAGCTGAGCAAAAGCCTCCTTGTCTATGATCTTGTCGACCAGCAGGAAGCTTCCGCATGCAAACCCTGGCAGACCCCCATCACCCAATACGATGGCATTCAGGTGGACCTGCCGATGTTGGCCGACGGGCTCACCTTTACTTCCTCCGAAGATTACGATCACTACGTCGCCCGCTTGAATCAAGTGTCCCGGGCCATACTCCAGATCAGCACCGATATGATGATCGGCGAGCAGGCAGGCCGCTCCGAGCCGCAATTCATCATGCGGAAAGTCCTGGCGCAAGTCAACGCTCTGACCTCCGCCAAACCGGAGGACACACCCTTCGCCAGTCCGTTGCAGCGCTTCCCCGCTGACATCTCTCCCGCGGACCGTGCTCGAATTCGTACTGCCGTTCTGAAATCAATCCGCACCCAGGTCCAGCCCGCATTTGCCCATTTGGAAAAATACCTTGCAGACGCGTACATTCCTCATGCGCGCACCCAGCCGGGCATCTGGGCCAACACCAACGGGGCCGCCTGTTATGCGCATCTGGTGCAACACTTCACCACCACTGATTTCACACCCGACCAGGTCTACAACATCGGCCTCGCGGATGTAGCCCGGATTCAACCGCAATTGCTGGCTGTCGTGCACCAACTCGGTTATGAGGATTTGAGCAGTTTCCGCGAAGCGCTCGTGAACAATCCGAAGCAACACGCGCAGTCGGCTACGCAGTTGGTTGACCTGTACCAGCATTACATCGGCCAGATGAAAGCGAAGCTGCCCGACCTGGTGACAAAAATCCCCAAAGCTCCCCTCAAAATTGTTGCCATGCCGGCCTTCGGCTCCGCCGATCAGGCACCGGCCTACTATCTACCGGGCGCGATGAATGGCTCTCGTCCGGCGGAGGTCCGCGTCAACACGAGCGATTTCCAAAAGCGGCTGCTGCATCAGGTGGAAGCAGATGCCTACCACGAAGGTCTGCCCGGACATCACCTGCAAATTTCTCTGGCGCAGGAATTGACCGCACTGCCGGAATTCCGCCGCAACGCACGCTATACCGCATTTGTCGAAGGATGGGCTCTCTACAGCGAGCAGCTCGGCAAGGAAGTCGGCTTCTACCAGGATCCGTACAGCGAGTATGGAATGCTGGAGAATCAGATGTGGCGCGCCGTGCGCCTGGTCGTCGATACCGGCGTCCACTATAAACACTGGACG
>JBDTBI010000382.1:0-3608 GCA_039924215.1 Acidobacteriaceae bacterium | reverse complement strand
ATCGCGACATCGAATATGCCCGCGGCGCCATGAGTGAGGCGTGACGCCGCGCTTACCAGGGTAATCCCCGAGACCGTAGGAGCGACTCGGACGTAATAAACGTCTTGCTCATGCTGGCCCCGGCCGGCGTTGAAATTGAACGTAGCAGAATAGGCGACATCGGCACCGGTATTGTCTGAAACGATCGTGATATAATCCCCAATCTTACTCTGGTTCGGATAGCCTTCGAAAGGATTAAAGGCATTGCTCACGGCGACGTTGGGCGCCCAGGTTACTCCCCCATCCGTGCTCCAGGAATAATAGAGCTGCGAATCCGTGTTGTTCGCAGCGTTTCGCGTGTCATACCAGATCGCATCGAGCCGCCCATTGGGAGCGACGGCAAAGGTCCCAAACCAATGCCACTTGCTGGGGTTCACTGGGTCGTCATTAATTCGCGTCGGGGCGCTGAAGGTCAGGCCCCCATCCGTGCTGCGTGCGAACATCACATCCGTCGTGCTGCGTCCGTTCGGGACCACGCTCGCCAGCATGTAAATATTGTTGTTCGTTGCCCCGCCCGAGTGGTCGATCGCCAGGAACGTCTGCCCATCCAGTCCTGCGGGATTGATTCCCCCGCTTCCGAGAGAGCCACCGAGATTCACAGCGGTGCTTTGGTCAAACCTGGGGCTCTGGGCCGCGATCTGCGCATTGCTCGAACGTTCGCAGAAAAATCCGCTAAATCCTTCGCCGCCGACAAACACATTGCCATTGTTATCCACGTCGAGTGTTCCGTAGGCAGGCGAGTTAGGAATGCTGACGGGGCTTTGCCACGTGACACCGGCGTCGATGGAACGTTGAAATTCTACGCCGCCACCACTGCAATTATAGCCGTCGTCGGACTGGTATTGAAACCCATGGCCCGGACCATTGGTCTTGTCGATCGCGAACCATTGCTTGTCACCGCCGCCGGCTCCTTTCTCTCCCGAAAGCAGCGCCCACGATTGGCCGCCGTTTACCGAGCGCCAAAGATCGTCGCAAAAGAATGACTCGTTTACGTTAGACTGGAGACTTAGATAGAAGAAGTTACCCAGCTCATCGGAATTCGTCACCGGATCGCTGCGGAAGACGCCGCTCTCGAGGACACCGGGGAAGGTCCAGCTGGCGCCTCCATCGGTGGTGTAGCCCCATCCGCCTTGGCGGAAGTTAGAGCTAACGTCATTGAATTGCCGCCAGCCGATTGTCTTCTTACTACGGTCCAGTGGATTCACCGAGATCGAGCATTCGTTCGCAGCGTCACCCAGGATGTTTTGGTGATTCGCATCCACGTTTACCTGGACACTGGTGAACGAAGCGAGCTTCGAGATCATGCGCGGAGAAGTCTCTATCTTCCGGGCGGCCGCCGGCGGATTATCGTATTTCTCCAGCGGCTCACTTCGGCTCACCCTGGTTGTGGGCGCCAGCTGACCCGAGGCAAAGGAAACTAAAGATAGCGAGAGTAGGGCAGCGAAAACGCTGGTTTTTGGCAGTCGAAAAAGGATCATCATATAAAAGCTCGTCTTGAGACTCCCCGCATTACTGGAGACAGGCGACAGCCGTCAAGGCGAAAAAAGAATGCCTTCGTCGACGGACGGCACGCCGCGCTTGGGAGCCGGCGACTACATTAAATAAATGTAAGCTACGCTTTGTAAGGTTGGCATTCCGCGGCAGTTCCCGAGAAGCCTGCTGATACCCTGACTTCGGAGGGATGGCAGAAGGGGGAGAGCTTACTATCGACACTGATCTGGTGACGCGCCGGGCACGGGTCGAAGCTGGGAAGCCCAAACTACCGCAACGGATGCGCAGCAACGGCCGGGCTTTCAAACGCTGAAATGAGCGAGACGTGCTCAATCTCTTTCGTTGAACCCAGCCAAACCCGTTGGAATACGGGATTTCCCTGTAGGAAAACCCTCTTTCCTGATTGGATAACCAGATTTCCTTACAGGGAACGCAGTTTCCTGATCGAAGAGGCGAGATACTTGTTTGGTGCGGTCTGGCTAGACGCGGGCATGTACTCGGGAAGCCGCGCAGCCAGAAGGCGTGCCGGCTGCCAGGACGGCCAGCGGCTGATCACGGGGGCTATCCGCGCTCGGGCAGCCCGCAAAGAATCCCGGCGTTGCGCTCCTACAGGAGGGCGTCAACTCCTTTCGGCGAAGCATTGCAGGCGGCATTTGCTGCCGAGTGACCTGCAAACCCGCTGAACAAGGGAGACGACGGGCTCTCAAGCAGAAGTGCCGGGCTCTTGAGCAGAAGAAAGCCTGACAGCAGCAGACAGAAGTCCGACATGAGCAGATGCTAGCGTGGCATGAATACTCGGTCATCTGCCTCACTGGCTGTCAATTGGATTCCATCTTCGAGTAGTTCCCTTCGGAGGTGAGTTGCCCAATCGTGCACGAGATCAATTTCTATTAGCGGCGCATTCATCAGAAACAGTCTGAGTTCAAACGTGACCGCCCGCAACCCACGGATACAGCGCGCAGGTGCCCGCGGCGATCCACGTCCGGGTCTACACTTCCAAACAAGAAACCGCCCGGCAGCTTCACGAGCTTACCCACTACGCAGAGGACAAGGGTTACACGGTGGTCGAGGTCTGCACCGAAGTCATCTCAGGCGATACCGCTGGGATCAGCGGCAGGGCCTGGCGCGTCGAAAAACTCGCCGTGGCGCGTAAGCCGGTAAGCGCCGACGCACTGATGGCCCCGACGGGAAGCGGAGGCCGGGCAAGCCGGAACGACCTGGTTGAGCTGGCAGCTCAACCTTGCGCGCGGAAATATTCTCGCTCACCTGTGGCGAGTCCGCGTTCGCCACATCGACCATCACCTTTAGGCTTCGCAATGACCAATTCTTCCGGGGCGTCTAAGAAATCGCGGAATGCCGATCCGGGAGCAGCATCCAAAAAGCGAGGCTGGCTCCGGTTCCTCAAGATCCTCGGCCCGGGTTTAATTACCGGTGCGGCGGACGATGACCCGTCCGGAATCGCCACCTACTCGCAAACAGGTGCTCAGTTCGGTTTCGGTCAGCTCTGGACATCACTCTACCAGATTCCGCTTCTCATGGCGGTTCAGGAAGCCTGCGGCCGCATCGGCGCCGTGACTGGCAACGGCCTGACTGGCGTTATCAAGGAACATTACTCGCGCAAAATCCTTTTCATTGTCGTGCTGCTCGTTGTCGTGGCCAACACCATCAACATCGGCGCGGACATTGGTGCCGTGGCGGAAGCCGGCCGCCTGGTGGTCAACGTGCCATTCTGGATTTTGGCCCTTGCCACAGTCGTGGCAATCCTCCTGTTGGAGGTTTTCGTCACTTACAGGGTTTATTCGAACTTCTTGAAGTGGCTAGCACTCGCTCTTCTGTCATATCCAGCCACCGCCCTGATCGTGCATCAGCCATGGAAGCAAATTTTCTATGCGACTCTTGTCCCTCACATGGAATTTACGTTCGCTTTCCTCTTTATCATTACCGGTGTGTTCGGGACCTCGATTTCGCCTTACATGTTCTTTTGGCAGACCTCGCAAGAGGTTGAAGAAGAGTTCGCGGAGAACATGCCGCACAAGGGAGACGGCAGAGAACGTCGTATTCCCAGTTTTATCCGCGAT
>JBDTBI010000381.1:0-5486 GCA_039924215.1 Acidobacteriaceae bacterium | reverse complement strand
CCCCGTGTTTGCAAACGGCTGTCGGCCCAGCCAAGGCTCCGAGGCCAAGACCTTATAGCAAAAGATGGAGGACCCTTTGCTGAGAAGAGTGCGGGTGCCTAGATTTCAAAAATGGCTAAAACAGCCTACCCTACCGAGCGGTCGAGGGCATGAGCGTGAAACTTGAGGAAAATCTCCGAGATCCCGATCCTCCATTTCCACCACGAGTTGGAGAAGCGCTTCTGTGAAGCGCAACGTATCTCCATCGTGGAAGCAACGGTTTCCCTTTTCATTAATTGCCATAAACTGACAAGAATGGAACATTCTGTTGACGAATTTTAAGCAGTACAAGAACATTACATGCATGGTGTTTGGCCATCCTCGAAGTTGTAACGGCAGGGATTGCGCGGCCCAGGAACTAAGTTGCAGGAGCAGTTGAGAGTTTTGAAATCGATCTCCCATGGCGATGGGTTTGCTGCCCTGATCCTGGCAGACGACCTCACGGGTGCTTGTGACGCGGCAGCTCCGTTTGCCGATCGGATGCATGTGCAGGTGGCGTTGAAGGCTGAGCGGGTTCCCCAGGCGGACGTGGTTGCCGTCAATCTGGGCAGCCGCGACATGCCAATTGCCGCTGCAAGGACCAAGCTACAATCAGCCGCTCATCTGGTGCGCGATCGCAAGCCGCAACTCTTTCTAAAGAAGATTGATTCAGCTTTTCGTGGCAACACATTCGAGGAGATTGCGATTTGCCTGGAATTGCTGCCCCATCCAGTTGCGATTCTGGCTCCGGCGTTTCCCGCTATGGGCAGAAAGGTTCGCTCGGGTCATGTAGTGATCGAAGATATCGCCGGACGTTCTGTTCTTGATCTGGTCACAAGTCTGCGCAAGCATGACGTTCGATGTAGCGTATTAAAATCGCCCTCTGAGTTGGGCGCCGAGTCGCTGAGGAAGTGCCTTCTGGCAGCGAAGGAGGATGGAGTGCGGCTGATCCTTCCGGATGCGGAGACTGAAGCTGACCTCAACCTGCTGGCGCAGGTTGGATTGCAACTCGGGCGGGATGTCCTCTGGTTCGGATCCGCCGGACTTTCCCACGCATTCGCCCAGTTGGAATGGATGCCCGATCATGCAAGGATGCAACACACGCCGCAAGCAGCGGGACCGGTCGTCTTCTGTATCGGGTCCGATCATCCTGTCACACGGCGTCAGATTCAATATCTGAAAGAAGAAGGCGCTGTGGTGGAAGTCCATCTGGGAGCGACGGCGTGTCAAGGTATGAGACTGGCGCTGCGGGACAGAGCCAACATTCTTCTTTGGATGGATGCCGAGCGATATGATCCCGCAAAAATTGGCGATTGCCTGCAGCCTGTTGTCCATAGCATCGGCGCTCTGGTACTCAGCGGCGGAGATACGGCGGCCATGGTTTGCGATGCGCTGGCGGTCGAGACGATTGAGCTTGGCGGCGAACTTCTCCCAGGCATTCCATCCGGCTGGCTCCGTGGTGGCCCAGCAGACGGCCTGACGGTAGCCACAAAATCTGGCGGATTTGGACAAGAGGATGCATTGCTGCGCATCGCTCAATTGCTCCAATCGGAAATAAGGACAAAGGCATGACGAAGACGAAGCAAAAACCACGGATCGCAGTTACACTTGGCGATCCCGCCGGTGTGGGTGGAGAAGTTTCGCTGAAGGCGCTGACCGATCTTGAGGTCTCCGACCTGGCGCAATGGATTTTGATCGGCGATTCTGCCGGTCTCCATTCTGCGGAGCGGGTCACGGGAGTGCGGCTGAGCGATCTCGCGGCGCAATTTCACGATGCGGAATCGTTGCCGAAGAATGCGGTCATCGCCCCCGGAGAGCTGCGAGCCGAATATGGCAAAGCGGCTGCGGAATATGTGCGGGTCGCGACGGAGATGTGTCTGCATGGAGAAGCGGATGCGATGGTAACGGCTCCGCTGAACAAGGAAGCGGTGAGTTTGAGCGGAATGTCTTTTACCGGACATACCGAATATATCGCGCAACTTTGCGGGGCAAAGGACTCCTGCATGTTGCTTGCCAGTGATCGTATCAGCGTCATCCATGTGAGTACCCATATCAGCTTGCGAAAGGCATGCAACCTGGATACGGCTCGCATCGTTCGGACGATTGAACTGGGCCACGAAGCGATGCGGCTGCTCGGTCATGAAGATCCTCGCATTGCGGTGTGCGGGCTGAATCCGCATGCCGGGGAACACGGGCTCTTCGGAACGGAGGACGCGGAGTTTATCGTGCCGGCAGTCGAGATTTGCCGCCGTAACGGGATGCAAGTCGAAGGACCGGTCTCTCCAGATACGATTTTTGTCCGCGCGTTACGCGGGTCGCATGACCTGATTGTTGCGATGTATCACGATCAAGGCCACATTCCGATGAAGCTGATTGATTTTGAACGAACCGTCAATACATCCCTTGGCATTCCAATTATCCGTACCTCTGTGGACCATGGAACCGCGTTCGACATTGCAGGACAGAACAAAGCGGATGCGGAAAACATGAAGGCCGCCATGCGAATGGCGGCGACGATGGCGGCCAATCGGATCCTCACTCCATCCGTGGGATCGCGAAACTCATAGGACCTATATTGTGCGTTGGGTAGACGTCCTCATCATCGGAGCGTATCTCTGTTGCCTGGTTGGCGTCGGCCTTTACTTCGCGCGCCGGCAGAAATCGACCGAGACCTATTTCGTCGCGGAGCGCTCCATCCCCGGCTGGGCAATGGGCCTTTCGCTGATGGCGACCATCATCACGAGCGTATCGTTCATTGCCTATCCGGGCGCTGCATATGCGGGCAATTGGTCGCTGCTTATTCCAGGATTCATGTTCGTCGCGGTTCTGGTGCTGGCGGGCAAGGTGATTGTGCCATTCTTTCGGCACTCCGTACGAATGAGTACGTTCGAGTACTTCGGCAAGCGCTTCGGACCTGGGATTCGCCTCTATTCTTCCTTCGCATTCGCTATCGGACTGTTCGCCAAAATGGGGTTCGTCTTTTACCTGTTCTCTCTAACAGTGGCCAGCATTACAGCATGGAACTTCGATCACATTCTGATCGTCTCAGGCATCGTCACAATTTTTTATACATTCATCGGCGGCATGGAGACGATCATCTGGACCGATGTGCTGCAGGGCTTCGTTCTCGTGCTGAGCATCTGCATCTCCATCGGATTCCTTCTATTTTTGCCGCCCGGCGGACCCCATGCCATGCTGGCGGATGCATGGAGTCACCACAAATTCAGCCTTGGCAGCACCGCGATGCGCCTCGATAAGCCAACAATTCTGGTACTGACAATTTATGGTCTGTTTTTCTACATCCAGAAATACACCGCAGATCAAACTGTAGTGCAGCGCTACCTGGTGGCGCGTTCGGACAAAAGCGCATTTCGCGGCATCGCCCTGGGTGCGGGCCTTTGCATTCCCGTATGGGCAGCCTTCATGATGATAGGCAGCCTGCTATGGGCCTTTTATCGGATTGTTGGCGAAAAGCTGCCGGCGAATATCGTCAAGCCGGAGCAGGTGTTTCCGCACTTCATCGTCACACATATCCCCGTTGGCTTAGCGGGATTGTTCATCGCTTCCCTGTTCGGCTCGGCAATGTCCATGATGGCCTCGGACATGAATTGTCTGGCAGTGATTGGCGTCGAAGATTACTATCGCCTGCTGCGGCCGCAAAGCACGGATAAGAGCCGCTTGCGCGCTGGGAAGTGGATTGTCGTGGCCAGTGGGGTCGGTGCCGCAGTAACCGGATGGCTGCTTGAACACAGTCACGGTTCTGTCCTGTCACTCTATTACACTGTGACTGCGATTGTGGCCGGGGGGCTCGCCGGACTGTTTCTGCTGGCCTTCCTCCGCGCGCGAGCGGGCCGACGCGCTGCCCAGGTGGGCGTCGTGGCCAGCCTGGCGGCGACAGCCTGGGCGACCGTTACCGCAAATGGCGGCAAGATGCTCGATCTGGGTAGCTGGAACTTTCCCTGGCACACATACATGATCGGTGCCGTCAGCAATGTTGTATTGTTGGTGGTTGGCTTGCTGTTCAGCGTGATTCTACCGGCACCGATACAGGCCGATCCGAGCCTCACCCTCTGGGGATGGCTGCATAAAAGTCCGTGGAGCGCATTTCTGTCATCACGCAATCAACGGTTCTCCTCCCAGGCGAAAAGAATTCATCGGAGATTGTATAAACCGATTGCATCGATAGCGCGCAGGTCATTTTGGAAAAACAAGGCGACAAATCAACTTGATAGCCATCGCACCGAATCATCGCAACGTCACTGACGGTTGCTTCTGGTTATGGCTCTGAACCAGCGGGGCGAACGATGTCACCGTCCTTGAATTGGTACTGTCCTTCGATCTTTCCGTTGTAGTTCCAGCGCATCGCCGAACCTTCCGCTCGATCATCTTTCCAATGAGAGACGCTCTTTTTTTCACCGTTGTTCCAGTATTGCGTCCACGTACTGGAGCCATCGGACGCGTGGTTCCTTTCCCAAATCTTCCGGCCTTCTTTGTCCCAGTACATCTCTGCTCCTACCTTGACGCCGTCCCGCCATGTGGCCGAATATGCTTTCGTTCCGTCGGCGTACTTCCAGGTTTCCGGGCCATCGAGCACGAAGCGCCCGTTAGTATCCACTTTCCCGTTCCAGCTACCGAGGAGTTTGCCGTCTTTCGAATATTGTTGCCCGCGTACCGGGTGCGACGTTCCCTTGATATCGGCGGCCGCGCTGTTGTCGGATTTCGCCAGGATCCACGCTTCGTTCAATTCAAACTCCTGAGAGGGATGGTTCATGCTGGTGACAACGTGAATCAGGCCGTTTGGTCCTTGTGCGGCGCACACGTAGCCCAGAGTTCCGTAGTCGTCATAGTGTTTGACCCAGCTCTTGCGATTGGGGAAAGCCGCAGACTCGTGAGGAAGCGTATCAGGCAGCGTTTTCATATGCCACGTCTTGCCTTCATCGCTGGACAGGGCGACAAACGATCCATGATGCTGAATCGCAGGAGGCTGATGCCCTTCCCGATCCTGCCAATCAGAAGCAAAGAAGAGACGGCCATCTGCCAGCCGGAGCACAATGGGCCGCTGATTGCTCGACAAAGCTGGGAACGGCGTCTTCGCTGGAGTGCTCCAGGTCTTTCCGCCATCGCTGGAAGTCTCTTCCGGCATGTAGCCGTCAATGTTGGTATTCTTCCCGCCGATTGCAAGGATCTTTCCGTCTTTCAGCGGAACAAATGTCGTATGGCGGCCAAACGTGCGGCCCCCGGCATCGCGCCAGGTTTTACCATTGTCACTGCTCACCCAAAGCATCGACTCGCTTCCAACGGCATCGGATGGCATATACATGGAGCCGTTGAGCCGGAACGCGGTCGTAATCGGCTGCGTCGAAAAACCCCCGGTACGTTCGGTGAAATCAGGCAGTTCCGGAGCAGTCCAGGTCGCTCCGTTGTCCTTTGAAAGCTGTTGCCGGAACGGTACATCGACCAGACCGACT
>JBDTBI010000380.1:0-5862 GCA_039924215.1 Acidobacteriaceae bacterium | reverse complement strand
GTGCTGGCGCAGATCTATCCCAGCCGCTGGGTTGTGTGGATTCGGCATGCATCCCTCGAAGCCACGTTATGGCTGACCTTGCTTTCCGGTTTCCATTATCTGTGGCGCAGCGGGCGAAAACTTGGGTCGCCGGGATCGGGAGTCGACGTTAGCGATTAGTGAAAATTTTCCACCGATGAATCGATGCGGTACTCCGGTGGCGGGAAAGCCAGCGTCACTCTCATGCAATACGAATGCGAACGCCTGCAGGAACGTCGTCCGTCCCAATTTCCCCGGACGTGTCTCACATGGATAGACGCGCGCCGTCATTCCGCTTGCGTCGCACGGCAACGAGATGGCTTACAATAGTCAAGCCCAGCTTACCCTCTAGAATAGAGTCTCGAACTGGAACGACCCCGTAGTTTTGAAAGGTTCCTTTCTTCGCATGAGTTTTGGAGACTGGCTGTTAGCTGACCTTCGGGTGCCCAATGCAATCCATGGTCGCCCGGAATCTCACCACGCCTGGTGGCGTGTGATGTGCCTGACCGGTGTGGATTATTTCTCAACCCTCGGCTATCAGCCGGGCATCGCCTTCCTTGCCGCCGGAGCCTTATCACCCCTGGCAACCCTGGTCCTGATCGCCGTAACGCTTTTTGGCGCGCTTCCCGTCTACCGTCGGGTTGCCAAGGCCAGCCCCAATGGCCAGGGCAGCGTCGCGATGCTGGAGCAGATCTTTCCTCGATGGAGCGGAAAGGTTTTTGTCTTAATTTTGCTCGGGTTCGCAAGCACAGATTTTGTCATCACAATGACGCTTTCGGCAGCCGATGCGGCGGCCCACTTTACACACAACCCGTTTACGCCCCACTGGATGAGCAATCAGATGGTTGTGACGCTGGTTCTGTTGTCGATACTGGGCGCGGTTTTTCTGAAAGGGTTCAAAGAGGCGATCAACGTCGCCGTCGTCGTGGTTGGAATTTATCTTCTATTGAGCACGGTGATCACTGCTGTTGCCGCGTGGCACGTCATCGAGAATCCGCACCTCCTGGTTGATTGGAAACATGCCCTCTATGCCCAGCACACCAGTGTACTGGCGATGCTGGGCGTCTCTCTGATCCTCTTTCCAAGGCTCGCGCTGGGGCTTTCCGGCTTTGAAACCGGCGTCGCCGTTATGCCGCTGATAGAAGGCGAAAGCGTCGATCAGCGCGTGGAAAATACGCGAAAGCTGCTGACCACCGCGGCCGCGATTATGAGTGTGTTTCTAATTGCCACCAGTATGGTCACCACACTCCTCATTCCACCGGCTCTGTTTCGAGAGGGTGGGCAGGCAAATGGACGCGCCTTGGCGTATTTGGCGCATCAATATCTGGGCAGTGTATTTGGATCGCTGTACGACATCAGTACCATTCTGATCCTGGCCTTCGCGGGAGCGTCCGCGTTGGCCGGCTTAATAAGCCTCATCCCCCGGTACCTGCCTCGTTTCGGTATGGCGCCGGAGTGGGCCCGCGCCACTCGCCCTCTGGTTCTGGTCTTCATGGGCATAGCTTTCACGGTGACGTATTTGTTCAATGCGGATGTCGATGCGCAGGGCGGCGCGTATGCCACCGGCGTTCTCGTCCTAATGACTTCGGCCGCCATCGCTGTGACCATTGCTCTTTGGGAGCGTCGTCTGCGATGGCCCTTTCTGTTCATTTCTCTGGTCTTCATTTACACAACGGCGCAAAACATTCGGGAGCGGCCGCAGGGCATCAAGATCGCATCGCTCTTTATCCTTGCGATCGTGGTTTCCTCGCTGGTTTCGCGCGCGTTTCGCGCTACAGAATTGCGTATTACCGGCATCCTTCTGGATGCGACAGCCCGTGAGATGCTGCAGGAGGATGCGGATCGGGTGATTCGAGTTCTGGCCCGCAGGCCCAGGGTTGAAGCCGAGGCAAAGCTCGACAGGGTGGACCGCCGAGCACGGTATTATCACTCTCTTGGGCCGGAGGAAACGCTGTATTTTTTTGAAGTCGAGACGGGGGATGCCTCCGACTTCCAGGCTACTTTGATCGTGACCGGAGAGCGTGTCGGCAAGCATCGCATCCTGCGCGCCAAAAGTCCCGTGGTGGCCAACTCATTCGCGGCCCTGCTGATCGATCTGGAACAGCGAACCGGCAAAGTGCCGCACGCCTATTTCAAATGGCAGGAAGGAAATCCCCTCGGCAATATCGTCGCATTCCTGTTTTTAGGAGAAGGCGATGCCGCTCCACTCACGCATGAAGTGTTGCGGCGCGCTATCGAAGATCCGAAGCGCCGGCCAGTCGTGCATGTCAGTTAGGTGCGGCGAGCAGCCGAGATTGAACGCCGGAATCAGTACATGCGCGGAATGAACTGGGCCTGAACGGTGCTTCAGCCGACATCTACGTTTGCATCCAACACGACTGTGCCCGTTGGCTCGGTCACGCTGGGGCTTTGTTCGGCGGTAATGAAAACCTCGAAGTTCTTCGAGACCGTGACCACCTTCAACTCGCCATTCAGGTTTTTGTCCACTCCGATGGCGCCCGATTTCACCGCAGTTCCGTCATGCGGACGGACCCAAACGATGTAAACGTTTTCCGGTGGCGTCAGGCTCGAGGGCTTGGCAAGGTTATTTACCTTAATATCTAACTGTGTGTTTCCGTTATTGCTGTTCTTTTGAACACTTACAGTTCCGGTTGCAGCCGGAACGCTGTTACTCGCCTTCATGTGGTAGGTCTTGCCGGAAGAAAACGGCCATATCCCGATCAACAAAATCATTACGAGTGCGCTATTCATATTTCCCCTTCCATAAACTTGACGAACAATCCCGCCCCTCTTATGAACCGGGAATGACTCACTGATATTCTTAGATGCGGTATGAGTCGTCTAGTAGTCAGGGAATCCGCCGCCAGTATCGAGATCATCACTCATCATCCTGCTCGGCGTTTTTCAGGTCTTTTTCTTCGATGGCCATGTCGGTGAATTCGTGCGAGTCGAAGACCTCGCCGCATTCCAGGCATTCTACAAATTCAGCATCTTTTTCGTGCGTCAATACGCGCACACGGGGGTGCTGGCACAGTTCCATAGCGTACGGGTTAGATGCGGTTGGCTCCCATTGGCGCCAGTGTCCCGTAAGTGCATACTGTTTGTCAAAAGAAAATTTGTTGAAGTTGCGGGGTACGGTCTTCCTGAGTACCCCGTTCTCAACAAGTATGCAGCGGTTGAATCTCGACTGGAAACGATAGCCGCGGTTCACTACGCTCTGCCGGACGACTGGCACAGTCTTGTCAATCAGCGTTTGTCGCACCGGAGCCACGAATCCCCCGTCCGCAGAACAGGCGGCGGAATTTTTTCCCACAAAGATATCAGTTGCAACTAGATATCTCCAGTTGCAACTAGGACTGAATCAGTCCTACAATGAGGACACTTGGCAATGAAGACACTCGGAAACTGACCCAATATGCTGCGTCTCACAAAAAAATCGGATTATGGCCTGATTGCGCTAAAGCACCTCGCGGAGCATCCGGATACCCCAACCCAAAGCGCGAAGGACATGGCGGGACTGTACAGTATCCCTCTGCCGCTTTTGGCAAAAGTATTACAGACGCTTGCTCGCTCCGGGCTGGTCGTTTCTCACGCAGGCCTGCACGGCGGGTACTCACTCGCCCGACCGGCCGCAAAAATCACCGTTCTAGAGGTCATTCGATCGATCGAAGGTTCCATGTTCATTGTTTCCTGCACCACCGCTCATGGAGATTGCGATCTGCTGAACTCCTGCATTGTGAAAGAGCCGCTGCAGAAGCTGAACGATACAATTCGTGATTTCCTGGCACAGGTGCGCATCTCTGATCTCTGCGGCGAATCCAAGCTCGGAACCCTTGGATATACGGACGCCGCGCGCGCGAATCCACCCGTTCCGTTGAACATTTCGACTCCCCCACGTGTCTAGGTCGTGGGCCGTAGAATCGCACCGCGTTGATGGTACAGCGTTGATGGTACAGCGTTGATGGTACAAGGGAGCACGGATGGACACAGCTCCAACGGAACCGATTTTGCCGGCTGGAATCCAATTGCCACTCTACATGGATAACCATGCGACCACGCCCATGGATCCGCGTGTACTGGATGCAATGTTGCCGTTCTTCACTCGTAAATTTGGCAATGCCGCCAGCCGCAACCACTCGTTTGGATGGGAAGCAGAGAAAGCCGTCGATGCGGCCCGGGAACAGATTGCCAAACTGATCGGCTCGACCGCGAAAGAAATTATCTTTACTTCAGGAGCCACCGAGAGCGACAACCTCGCCATCAAAGGCATTGCGGAACGGTATCGCGAGCGCGGCGACCGCATTATCACTCAGGTGACGGAACACAAGGCCGTCCTCGATACCTGTAGCCATCTGGAGAAGCAAGGCTATCGCGTGACGTATTTGCCCGTGAATGCAGATGGCTTGATCGAAATGGACGATTTGGAGCGCGCCATCGACGACCAGACCCTCCTCGTCTCCATCATGTTTGCGAACAATGAAATTGGCGTCATCCAGCCGATCGAGGAGATTGGCAAACTCTGTCGCGAGCGCAGCGTGTTGTTCCATACCGATGCGGTACAGGCGGTGGGCAAGGTTCCCGTCGATGTCAACGCCATGAACATCGACCTCCTGTCGCTTTCCGCACACAAAATTTATGGTCCCAAAGGAGTGGGTGCGCTGTACGTTCGGCGGCTCAATCCCAGGGTGCAGCTTGCTGCGCAGATCGACGGCGGCGGCCACGAGCGCGGCATGCGGTCCGGCACGCTGAATGTTCCCGGCATCGTCGGCTTGGGTAAAGCCTGTGAGATTGCCCGTCTTGAGATGGCGGAGGAAGCGGCAAAGCTCATCGCCCTGCGCGACCGGCTGAAGGAGAAGCTGGAAGCCGGTCTCGATTTGATCCAAGTAAACGGCACCATGAAGCACCACCTGCCCGGGAATCTGAACGTGAGCTTTCTCCACGTCGAGGGAGAATCGCTGCTCATGGGCTTGCAGGACATCGCCGTTTCCAGCGGCTCTGCCTGCACCTCCGCGACCATTGAGCCTTCGTATGTATTACGGGCCCTTGGACTGAGTGACGATGTGGCGGATGGTTCCATTCGCTTCGGACTGGGGCGATTCAACACCCCCGCGGAAGTGGAGTATGTCGCCGATAAGGTCATCGACGTGGTGCGGAAACTGCGCGAGTTTTCGCCGCAGTATGAAATGGCAAAACAAGGCACCGATGGAACCGAAAGCGTGCATCAATCCAAAGTCCAGCGATAGGCTCACTCGCCCGATACCAGCGCCGCACATTTCGTCCAGAGATGCGCAAGGCCCTTTGTAATTAGTGCGCTGTCTTCCTCATCCGGTAAAATTGTTAGTTGACATCCAGGCGAAATCCAGCCTGTGCTCCAACTCGTGTTGAAGTTGGGTACAGAATATACGCAATGTTGAAGCGATATCGATTCAGGAGATAAGCCTGTTCAACCTGAAGCAAGGTCCCAACGAAAGAACAAGCAGGGCTTCGCAGCAATCGGAGTTGCATCAGAACCGTATCAGCACTTTCATGCTCCACCTTCAACAAGCCGGTCGTGTCCCCTGGGAACGCCCCGTATGACGGCCCCAGAATGATGGCCCCGGAATGATGGCATAGATTGGCAGGAAAAGAGAGAACCGATAGTGAAACGACTTATTGATGGAATATTGAAATTTCAACGCGAGGTATTTCCGGACCAGAAAGCACGGTTTCAGGAATTGTCCACGGTGCAGCACCCGCAGGCATTGTTTATCGGCTGCTCGGATTCCCGCGTCGTGCCGGAGCTGTTCATGCAGCAAGGGCCCGGAGAGCTGTTCGTTGTCCGCAATGCCGGCAACATTGTTCCAC
>JBDTBI010000379.1:0-3423 GCA_039924215.1 Acidobacteriaceae bacterium | reverse complement strand
GTCGCGACGGACCGGCGTAATTGCAGGTCACCGTAGTCCTCAAAACGGGAAGGCTACATTAAGCATCTGCGCCCACGTACGGAGGTCTAGTGCAACATCCGCCTCCAAAGTCACGCCATCCCGCAGGCAACGAAGTTGGGTTCGATGCGCTCTCTCACCAGGAACTAAAATCTCTGTGTAACCAGGCGCGAGCGGATTGTTTTTGAGATCGTCAATGAACGCCACCATACGTTCGCGGAATTCTGCCACCGGCATAATCCGTGCGATATCGATGACGATACAACACTGGCTTTCGGATTCTCCCTTCGATGTGCGCAGGCTCGGCGCTTGGATTCCGTGGAGAAAACCGCCACCGCCGAGTACGCCCGTGAGAATTTCGACGAGAACGGCGAGTCCTGCGCCTTTGTGACCGCCGATGGGCCACGGAGTACCGCCGTGCAAAACAGCTGTGGGGTCGGAGCTCGGATTTCCTTCCTTGTTGATTCCCCATAGCGCGGCCGGAATGGTCTTGTTTTCGCGGATCCATTGCGAAAGCCTTCCGCCTGAGGTGGTGAGTGCGGAGTCAAATATGATTGAAAATCCAGCGGCGCTCGGAATCCCGAAACCAAGCGGGCTGTTAGCGATCACGCGCACATTCGTTCCGGGATAGCCCATCGATGCCCATGTATTCGAGAAACAGATGCCGATCATGTCGTGCTCGGTCGCACGCAAACAATAGGGGGCTGCGGAGAGAAAGTGATTGCTGTGGATGACAATTCCGATGCCGATGCCAAACTGCCTCGATTTGGCGATCGTGCGGTGCATCGCGTCCATGCAACCCACTATGCCTAGCCCCTGGTCACCGTCAAGCACAATCGTGGCCGCTTCGTCGCGGAGCACCGTGCGATTCGGGAGTGGATTGATCTGGCCTCCGATCAAACCGTCGAGATTAATAAGAACGTGGCGTAAACCGTGAGTCGTCACGCCACGCATTTCCTGCAGGACGTGGACTTCGGCGCAAAGTCTAGCGTCGGCATCGGGCAGCTTGGCTGCAACAAAGAGTTCTTTAATGAAAACGGTAAGAACGGTCGGCGAGACATTCATAAAGGTTCTCTGTCTTCTTTGACGAGCGGACTCACTGCCTCGGTCTGCCCGGTTTGCAGGGAACGATGGATCGCATCAAGCGTGGCGGTAACATGACGACCATCGCCGACAGTGACTTGGGGCGTTGTATCTTCCCTAATTGCAAAAAGGAAATCCTCGAGACAGGCGGGGAAGGCTCCCCGCCTTCGGCCGAATACCTCGGAATTGATCAAGCCCTTCGGATATGAATAGCGTTCTTCCGTACTCATCTCCATTGATTCAAGCTTGCGATCGAGATGAACATGTCCTCCGGCACCGACAATCTCGATGAAAGAATCCACCGCTGATGGGAGTGTGTTGGGATAAATCCAGGCGGATTCAAAGGTGGCAAACGCACCCGAGGAGAACTTCACTTGAGCCTGGATAATATCGTAGGTGTCAATGCCGCGCGACTTCAGCACCTCTTTTCGACCCCATGCCCGCGCTTCTGTCGGTTCCGAATCCATGAACCAACGCATCAGGTCAATGTCGTGGGACGACAAGAACCAGGCAGGAGTAGTTTCCCGAGCCCACCTAAGCCTCTCTGTCGGTACCAAGATCGTGACATTCTTACGGGCGTATCCCGCCAGGGGCCTACCGATGTCCCTTTGGCGATTGTAACTCGCGTTTGATGACAGGAAAATAGCCACCGGTTATTAAAGGAAACCTGCACCTTCTTGCCGGTGTGCCGGCAGATGCGGACAAGTTCGTCCGCTTCGGTCACGCTTGTTGTAAGCGGCTTTTCGATTAACGCATGCTTCCCCGATTCCAGGACATCGCGGGCTGGAGCAAAGTGCGAATTGTCTGGAGTCGCGACCACCACCGCTTCCAGGTCTGACCGTTCCAGCATCTTCCGGTAATCGACGTATCCATGAGGTATGGCATAACGAGCACGCATTTTTTCCCCCTGCTCCGGGCAATAGTCGCTCACAGCTATGACTTCGGCCAACGGATGTGCACTATAGACTTTCGCGTGCTCTCCTCCCATGGTGCCCAAACCAATAATTCCAATCCGAATGCGATCCATGTATTGCCTCCCGAAACCTGGTCTTTCCGTCCGCCAATGGAGTTGCGCTTGCTACAGAACGGAGCCTGAATGTCTTCTCCTCTGTCCGCGACCAAGGTCAAGATGCGCTTCCCATTTTTCGCGAGGCTATCAGGAATCTCCGATTGCCCCACGCCGGGGAAGTTCCTTAATCTGCCTCAGCCAGCAATTCTCCAACTCAACATGTCCCTTATTCGAACACCGAGTGGCCGCGCCGTCCGTCAGCATCCACAGGACTGAAGTAGACTAGTTCAGAACGGGCAGCCAAGAGAAGTGAAGCTTGTAGCTCGCCATATGTCCCATACTCCGAACAGGTCTCACAGATAACCTCTTCCTTGATGAACGGATGCCGATAGGGGCTTCCACCACTTTAAGTTCCGGTTATTGCCGGTAACGAAGCTATTCAGCCATAAACGAGAAATCTTGTTAACGCTGCACCATTCCTTGACCTAACCTCGATTCTCTCATCAATGTAGACTGAGTATCTTTGCGTTACAACAAGTTCGTTGAGTGTAAGACTTCCAGACGCGTACCCGTTCTCTATTTCTGGGATGCTACGGCTCCGCTTTCATAGGAGATGGTGCTTGATCCGGCAAGTGCAGCTATGTCGTCCAGATCAAAGTCCTTGTAAAGGTCGAGGCAGAACAGATCGGCTGCATTCTCATAATGCACAGGTTTGGACAGAAGGTAACCCAACGATGGGATCCCATCATGAATTGATACTTCAGAGAAAAGGCCAGGTTCGAGTGCAGACGCGACGAGTGCCACAGTCTGCATTCGCATCCCTCTGACTTCTAGCCGTATATGTTTGGTACCCGCGCACTCTTCCATCCAGTGTGCTAGGGCCAGTAGTTGGGCGGCCTCCATGCCGAGAGGACGCTTACCTTCCGCCGCAAGCATCTCGGGATAGGCCCATATATTCGGAAGATCCTGGGTGGAGTCATCACCGGTAAGCAACAGGTCAAGAGCGAGGACTTGTTCGCCTCGATTTACACGGTTCTCAACATCGTCAGTCGCGAATTTCTTGCCCTTGTCGTTAAGCACAATCGTAATGGGTGCATTGGATGGATTCGCAATGCCTTTGAGCCAGATTCCCGTTGCCGGCAGACCGTTGCTCGCTTCGAACCGGTAGCCCAGCGACTCGACGCCCTTGCTTTTTGTCGAACTGAGCGCCCAGGCAGCGCTTATCGTTACCGGTTTATACCGGACAACCTCTCTGAGTTCCTTTCTCTCAGAGTCTATCCACAGGGTCTTCACCTCGCTACCAGTCGGAATAG
>JBDTBI010000378.1:0-3310 GCA_039924215.1 Acidobacteriaceae bacterium | reverse complement strand
GTGTTGGTAAAGAAAAAATCGTCAAGAATAATCTCGTTGAAGTGGTGCGCCGTGAATTCAGAAATGTGCTTGATATAGGCGCGGTTCTTTGGGTCCGTGTAGGAGAAAGAGATAGATCGACCGTCACCGCCGTCGGTGAAAGCGATGGCTCCGGCTACCTCGACCCCATGCTGCTTGAAGAAGCGCTTGACAGTTTCGATCAGATCGCCGTCGACGAGGACGCGGCTGTTGTAGGTCTCGATGTATACCTTGTCGACCTTCACATGACTTGAGATCTGTTCCCAGGTGCTTTCGAGCCATGCCGGATCACGCATGCGTTCGACTGATTGAGCTGGGATGAAAACGGCGACCTTGAAGTTCTGGTGGGGAGCGGTCGGCGCGGGGATCTGGAGCGTGGTCTCAGCCAGATTTTGCGCGGACACTGTGGCCGAGCAGAGCAGAGCCAGCAGAGCGATGAAGACAGAGGTGCGTAAAGAAAACGGCGTCGACAAAGTACTTCCCCTCAATCTGAGTATTTCAGCTGAGTATAGCCCAGTTGTATTGCTGGAGGGATCGATGTCTGTTGGCCGAAATCAATGCTCCCGGGGATACGCATCAAGCTGGAACGCAAGCATCGTGGTAGGCTTTCTGGCGGGTGACCGGCACTAACCGGTTCGCTCCAATGCTGGTGATTGCCGCGTCGATCACTGCAGCTGTACGTCTTGTGTGGGAGCTGTCCATAGGCTTCGCGTTCTAGAAACACCGGTTGTTCCCCTGCTACAACACAGTTTTTCAGTCACGCTGAATTTTCCATCCCTGCTCAGGCTAAGCATATGGCCATGGTCGCTGGCCGGAAATGGGAACCGAAAATAGGCCGCTTCCTTAGTCCGCGCGACTTCCGCTTCGATACCCCATGTTTGCGAATCCGCTCCGTAATAGTATGAATTAATGTCCCCATCGGAAATGGCGGAACCCCTCGCCTTCGGGCGAAGTAATGTGGCGAAGCAGGTGGCTAGCGGATGCAGATACAAGGCTCATAAACCGGGAGGAAATGATGCGGCGTTGTAAGAGGGGTTCCGGAAGGAGTGGCTGGTTCATTTGCGCGGCATTCGCAGCACTCTTGGTTGCCGGGACGACTGTGCGCGCTTCGGCGGTGCAGGGCTTCCTTGCAAGCTCCCGTCCAATTGAATCCGCGTCGGGATGCCACGGGTGTACTTCGTAGATGAATCAAGGAAGGCGAGCCACGCGCCAGGTGTGTGAATTTCTCGCCCGGGTCGGGCCGAACGACCGCTGGTTCCAGATTGGCGACACACGGCAGCATCATGGAGTAGAAGCAGGCCGTTCTTCGAGCAGGTACGGCAGGCGGGGATATCTTTCATCCGGTTCGGTTACTTCGTCCCCAATACAATCAAGCCCCTCGCGACCTCGATCCTATCCCCACGCCCGACGACTGATTTTCTGCAACAAAATGGAAGTAACGCCGAATGGTTCCAGGTCGGCTGAAATTGTTCCTTCGCCCTTGTCCACGTGAAATTCTGGTTGTGGTTGGAGACGATGAAATTCCTCATTGCTGGCGATAACAGAATCTAGAGCTACGCGAGTTCCCTTAAGTTGCTCAGGCACGCCCGATAGAATCAGACGAGCTCTCACTGGTGAATCCGAAAAATTCCAGATAAGCAGGTTGTAGCTCTTCATACTGTCGTCATAGCTGCCTAGGCCATGGATCTTGGCTCCCGATCCATTGATATCGATTCTATTTCCTCTCAGACGTGAGAGAAGCCTGAATAGGAAGTAACTCGGTCTTGGAACATTCTGAAAATCGAAGAGGCCTAGCATCAGCGATATCCGATTCCAACTCTCCGGGTTCCACCAGGGCAAAAATGTCATGACCTGTGGCTCCACATAATAGTCTCGGATGTGGTAGTAGTTCGAAGAGTCGAGCCCAGCTTCAAGCATCCGATAAGTAACTTCAGCAATAAAGCATGGCTGAAATCGTGGATCCAAAGGTGGATTCCCGATGGAGCAGTTCCATTCATCTATAATCGTCTCGATCTTGAGGGAGGGATGTCCTGCAAGAATTTTCTTTATATGAGCTATGCTCTTTGTAAAAGTACTGGGGTCACTGTTGTAGTTATGCCATGAAACGAAGTGAATGGGCGTCTTTGTGCGGTCACAGTATGCCACCAATGCGGGAAGAAGTGCCGATGTATAATGAGCGACGGCTGGTCCTCCGATGTAGGCATCTGGATCCGCACGCGCAATTGCGGCGGCGGTATGTTGATAGTAGGTCGTATAGTTTTCCGGGGTGAACTTGTACGGAGCGCCCCCTTGCGCACCGATGTCTCCCTCATTCCCTATTTCCCAATACTCAATTCCTGAACCGTTCTCTTTGTAGCGTTTGACGAGGTTGAATACCAGGTCTTGCCAGGCTGTCCAGTTGTTCGGCGTCACGACGTTCTGATCTAGCGTTGGGAAGAGGACGCGGGGTTTGAAGATAATACACATGAGCGGTTTGGAGCCTGCTCTCAAGATCATCTCGACGGACTTATCTAACTTGCTCCAGTTATACTTACCCGGCGCGGGTAGCAAATCATAGGACTCCGTGACAAAGAGACGTATGGTCTGGGATCGCAGGGAACGGATCTCACCCGAAGCACGATCGAGCCAAGTAGGTTCATCCCAATAGCCGCCGTGGCCTACACCAAAACGGCCAATGCGAAGCGGACCTCTCTCTCGATCAAGAGAAATATGAAGTTGCTCATCGTTTATCTTGGACACCTCGGCTGCACCGCTTGGTAAAACACCAGCGACATTTGCGGCTGCGAAGCCGATTCCGCCGGCGAGTGCAGCTAGAATCCGTCGACGAGGTAATTTTTCATTGTTCGTGCTGTCCATAACGTAGTCTCCTCCGCGGATGTATTAAACGCGCTTTGCAACGGAACCTATCCGCCTGAAGAAGGTGCTGGCTGCCGCCTTAATGGGCAGGTACGTTCTAAGCACTCGCTTGCTAGGACCCGCAGAATTCGCGGTAGCTCATCAGCTTGATGCCTCGATCCTCAACCGGCTTCATTATACGTGGTCAATTTTAATATCAAGTTCAGCGATCTATTGGATGGGATTCCCTGACCCCGCCGCGTCAATCCTAAACACTCTTTGGAAAATTAGTCGCATACATGTTCGTTGAGATGAATTTGTACTTAAAATGTTTGATCTAAGAAATTGCATTTTAGAAATTGTCATGTGGAATGCCGGAGCACATTGGCATTGCGTAAGATTCTGCGAACTTTTTTGGGAGACATCGACAGTTGACTGGCGACTCTGGAAATTTTGC
>JBDTBI010000377.1:0-3503 GCA_039924215.1 Acidobacteriaceae bacterium | reverse complement strand
TTCTGTCCCAGCCGGAACCAACGCCTGCTACCCTTGCAGCTCCCTTGCAGCAATTTTCCACTGTAGAGCAACTTCCCACTATGCCGCCAAAATCCAGTCTTCTTACGCCGCCCCCCATCATTGATTTTTCTACGCCCGCCATCGCGCCCGAGGCTCGTTCTGCAGCCCTCGACGCCATTCGCCAGGAGATTGGCGACTGCACCCGCTGCCAGCTCGCCTTTGAGGGCCGTCACAACATTGTGTTCGGCGATGGCGATCCCAATGCGGAACTGCTCTTCGTTGGCGAAGGCCCCGGTGCAGACGAAGATATGCAAGGCATCCCATTCGTTGGCCGCGCCGGGCAATTGCTGAATAACATGATCACGGCCATGGGCCTCAGCCGTCAGCAGGTCTATATCGCGAACATTGTGAAATGCAGACCTCCAAAAAATCGTGTTCCGGAGCCGGCCGAGGCGAACACCTGCACACAATTTCTCTTTCAGCAGATCGGGGTAGTGCGACCAAAGCTGATCGTCGCCCTGGGGGCGACCGCTGCCACCTACCTTCTAGGCTCGAAAGCTTCCCTGTCGGTCCTGCGCGGAAAACTGCATGACTGCATGGGAACTCGGTTGATCGTTACCTACCATCCGGCCTACCTTTTGCGCGATCCGCGGCAAAAGGCGGAGACGTGGAAAGATCTGCAACTGGCTATGAAGTTTCTCCATCTTTCACCGCCAAAACGCGCGAACAGTTGAATATTTTCCGGCTATATCCGCAGATGACAAACGTAGGAACTGCATCATAAGGGTTAGCTAAAGGAGAAAACAAAATGCCGCAGCACACGCAACTGCAGGCCGTAGACGGCCACAAGTTCGATGCGTACATCGCACAGCCGACCGGCGAGCCCAGGGCCGGCATTGTCGTGGTGCAGGAAATCTACGGCGTCAATGCCCACATTCGTTCCGTCGCCGACGGGTTCGCCCGCGCTGGATATTTGACCATCGCTCCAGCGCTGTTTGATCGTGCCGAGCCGGGTGCGGAGCTACCGTATACTCCGGAGGGTAGCAAGATGGGGATGGCACTTGCGCATCGCATTCCACCGGACCAGACGATGGAGGATATCGCAGCCGCGATTGAGTATCTGCGCGAGCATGGCGCGCACAAGGTGGGTGTCGTGGGCTACTGTTGGGGTGGCGCGATGGCGTGGATGGCCAACACGAGGCTCCATCCTGATGCAACGGTTTCGTATTATCCCGGAGGAATTCAAAATACCGTTCAGGAAAAACCCAACTGTCCGGCCATCTTTCACTTCGGCCTGCTCGACGGGCACAGTCCTCAAACAGTTGTGGAGCAGGTGCGGAAAGCGCATCCAAATTTTCCCGTGTTCACGTATCCGGGGGCCGGGCACGCCTTTAATAACGACGTGCGTCCCAGCTACAACGCGGCAGTGGCCAAACTGGCGCAACAGCGAACCCTCGCCCATCTGGATCAATACCTGGCAGGCAAGCCTCACTGAGGGCTCCGAACGGCCCGCGACTCCTAGAGCATTTTCACAGATGGTGGAATGTTTTCGGGTGCTCCATCCCTAGCGAAGCCAGGGTGGGATCGTAGGAAGCCTGCACTACAGTAACTGTAAAAATGCTTTAACTCCAGCGCCTTATCCAACGAACAGTCCTGCGGCAAGCATCGCGGGCAAACCGCTTTTTGAAAATGTTTCGGACCGCAGCCCGGTAGTGCGGTTTTTACTCCGCCATGATAAAGATTCCCTATGCCTTCCACTTGTGATGTCGCGCTTCCTGTTCCTGTCGATCGCGTCTTCACGTACTCCACGGAAGGAGCCTTGCCGGTTGTCGGGGGCCGCGTCCTTGTTCCCTTTCGACGGGAGCAGCTCCAGGGCATCGTCGTTGCGCTGCACGGACTGCACGACCCCACTCCAGCAGCCGACTCCGCAGCCTCCGACGCGGCATCCCCCGCCAAGCTCCGCCCCATCCTGCGCGTGCTGGATCGGGAGCCAGTGCTTTCCGAACACCTGCTCCAACTAGGCAAGTGGATTGCTGAATATTATCTGGCCCCGCTCGGTGAAGTCCTGCGCACCATGCTTCCGCTGGGAGCGGAAGTGCGACGCGACACAGCCTATTCCATTACCGGCCGCGGCGCCGCGGCGTTGCAGACGGCACAGCAGCCAAGGCTCACCCCAGACGCTGCCGAAGAAGCAGAACATGCCGTGCTTGCCTATCTCGCCGAGCATGGCCGGGCGCGCGCCGCCACGCTGCGGTCAAAAACCTCCGCCGGTTCCGCTACCCTGAACGAACTGCTGGCCAAACGCTGGATCGAACGCGAATCCACCGCAGTGGAAGTCCGTCGAACCATACGGGTCGCGGTTCTGGTTCCCGATGCACGGCCGCCACGGCTCAACGAAAATCAATTGCGTCTGCTGGCGGAACTGGCCAGCGTCGGCGGCCGCTTGCCCGTTTCAGAAATCCGCCGACTTTCCTTTCCCGACTCCACTCTGGGCACGCTGGTGCGGCGCGGACTGCTCCGCATGGAAGAAATTCCCGACAACGGTTTGGCAGATAGCCTTCTGGGAGATTTCGCCCTCTCGCGCGATCTCGCGTCTTCCCCTGTTCCCATGGAAGCCATGCTGAACGACGCGCAGCGGGAAACGATGCTGCAGATTGCGGCCAGTATCCACACCAAGACATTTCAGCCGTTCCTGCTGCATGGCATTACCGGCTCCGGCAAAACCGCGGTGTACATCGCCGCCATGTGCCGAGCTTTGGATGCCGGACTCTCCAGTCTGTTGCTGGTGCCGGAAATCGGTCTCACTCCGGCCATGGTGGCGCAGTTGCGTTCGACCTTTGGCGATCAGGTGGCGCTGCTGCACTCGGCCCTGACCGGCGCGGAACGCACCGCACAATGGCACCGGATTCGACGCGATGAGGCGCACGTAGTCGTCGGCACCCGCTCGGCGGTCTTCGCTCCTCTGGAAAATCTGGCGCTGATCATCATCGACGAAGAGCACGATACCTCCTACAAACAGGCGGAGTTGCCCCGCTACCATGCCAGGGATGTGGCCGTGATGCGCGCCAAATTGGCGGATGCGACCATTGTGCTCGGCTCCGCCACGCCCTCCTTGGAGTCCTGGGCCAACGCCCAGCGTGGAAAGTACACGTTGTTGACATTGAAGGATCGCGTTGGCAATCGCCCGCTGCCGGATGTCTCCCTGATTGACATGCGGCAGGAATTTGCCGAAACCGGTCAGGATTCGCTGCTGTCACGCGCACTGGTGACGGAGATGGAAGCAACCCTCGGTCGCGGCGAACAGGCCATCCTGCTGCTGAACCGGCGCGGCTATTCCTTCGTCGTAATGTGCCGTGCCTGTGGCGAAAAGCTGGAGTGCGATAACTGCGCTATCGCCCTCACCCATCACAAGTCCACAGCGGAAGAGAGCCTGCACTCGCCCATCCATCAACGCATGGAATGTCATTACTGCGGCTTTCGTCGAACCGTCCCGAAACATTGCC
>JBDTBI010000376.1:0-5026 GCA_039924215.1 Acidobacteriaceae bacterium | reverse complement strand
CTTCTCCCGTCGGAAGCGACTGCTTTTATCAATATGATGTGATCGATGACGGCGGCCCCGCGGGAGATTTCTTCAGCAGGAAGTCCCTGGCGTTGTCCTATGGCGGCACAATTTACCTTAGAACCTGTCTAAAAACTATCGTGAGGAACCTTGAAAGGAATATGCGTGGAGGCATTCCGGCGATAGTTTGGGGGCATGTACCCAAGCGATTTGCGGGACGGGCAGCGGGCGAGGCTGGAGCCATTGCTGAAGGAGCCGCGGAGCAAGCGCCATGCTGGGGGCCGTCCGCGGAAATATGAGTTGCGGAGAGTGGTGGACGCGATGCTGTACGTGGTGAAGACGGGATGCCAGTGGCGGCAGTTGCCAGCCGACTTCCCGCCTTGGCAATCGGTGCATCAGCAGTTCCGGGCGTGGCGCGATAGCGGGGTGTGGGAACGGATCGGCAAGAGCTTGCGTGAGCAAGGACGCAAGGCAAAGGGTCGAAAGGCAATCCCTACGGTGGCCATCCTGGATTCGCAGTCGGCAAAGACGGCGCTAAAAGGGGGCGGCGTGGATATGACGCGGGCAAGAAAATCAAGGGTCGCAAGCGGCACATCGCGGTAGACACGGAAGGCAATCTGCTGGCGGTGGTGGTGCATTCGGCGGGTGTGCAGGATCGGGTGGCAGCGCGGGCGGTGTTGACGCGGCTGTTCTGCCGGATCGACACCATTACCACCGTGTTCGCCGATGGCGGCTACAGCGGCAAGTTGATCGGCTGGGCCAAAGAGATGTTCGGATACCACGTGGAGGTGGTCAAACGCAATGAACTGCACAAATTTCAAGTACTGCCCAAGCGCTGGATCGTCGAGCGCACCTTCGCCTGGCTGGCCTGGTCGCGGCGGCTTTCCAAAGACTACGAACTGCGCCACACCTCAGCAGAAACCATGATCCATATCGCCTTCGCCCACCAACTGCTACGAAGGCTCGCTTAGTTTTTAGACAGGTTCTAAGGGGTATTGGGCCAGAGACATTAAGATGATCCGGTCGGTTGCGGTCAATCCGAGCCCCACGTCAAAGAGAATACTTTCTAGTAATTGGTTCATTTCGGCCTCCGGGCCGTTGAAGTTGAGGACAAGCACCGGAACTGGAAGTCTGCCCCGGTTTGTGCCCGCACAATATCAGTTTCGAAAGTCCATTTCTTGTTTCACGTTGTTTTCTCGATCTCACCTGGATTCTGCCGAACGCAGCTTCACCTTCAGGAATAACGAGCAGTGCACCCATGTAGTGTGGAAAATCAACAGAGCCCTTCTGCAGACGTTCTTGCGCTTTTGCCTCTATCTGAGCGAAAAGCGGCTCCAGTTGGCTCTTTTCAGTCCAACCGTACGTGCGCTGGTAGATCGGCACAACGAAACGGTGATTCTCGCTCAGGACTTTACCAACGGAGATGGGATCGGCTTTCAAGACGTCTCCTGTATTCGTGGGATGGAGATAAGGTTACATGATCCGAGATTTAGCGTATGGATGGGGTATACCTCAGAACTACAAGTCAATCTAACGCTAATTCCGTCAGGGTAGGATCACATTTCGTTGTTGTTGACATTATTCACGAAAGGTCTCAATCTCATTCCTGACAGTTTGGAGATGCCAACAATGACAACAGCGAAACGTTGCAACTAGCGGATCGGAAATATTGTGGTTAGCCATGTTCCACCGTTCTATGCAGCAAATATCGGCACGGTCCGCAGCGGACGCTTACGAACGAGATTCGCTGGAGTCGGCTTTGCAGAAGATCCAGCTTATCGACTTATCCTCTTCAACTTTGCTCTTTCCGGGACCGAAAGGTTGAATCTCCGCGTCGGCTGTATTGCTTCCAACTCTTTCAACTGTCCGCACTATCCGCAGACGAGGCGGCTACGAAAGAGTTTTAGCTCTGGACTGCCTTCTTCCAATCTCTTGAAGAACTGGGGCGGATGGAATCCCTTGGACTTGGAGCGAATCTCCGAAAGCGCGACACCCGGGGACACATCTTCTTACTTGCTTAAAAAAGATGGTGCATGCAGTCTCTGTCTCTCCAAAGTAATCTTCAAATTCGTCGAGCGAGACACCGAGATCTGAACGATGCGATTGCCAAATGCCTTTGGGGCTCCCAGTCACAATTCGATCGACTGTTACGCAGATTGAGATCATGGCCTCAGGAGCTTTGGTGTAAATCCAAACTCTGCACCCCGGCTGAATACGTGGCGCACGCCGGCGGAGTTCCGCAGCTTTCTTACCCGCAATAATCCGCTCAACGAATTTCGGCTGCACGGAAATGACGATGTCGCCTTTACTCACGGATGCCCTGCCCTTCGGTCACGATCTGTTGCAGTTGTTCCGACGCGATTTGTCGGGAGGTGACGAGGTTAGATCCGTCGATGCAGCCAAACTCACGCAAACGCTTGAGTGCCACAGGCCTTCGGAGCTTCATCACGTTATCCACCGTGGTGGCTGCAATCATGATTCCTGAACTCAGGTCCTTGATATCTTCCTCAGCGACCACTCCGCCCTCGATAAGTGTAGCCGTGATTTGGCTCTTCGGTACCACGACAGTGCTGGTGACACGCGCCACCGCCACCGCCGCGCTTCGGCCGTTCGACTTTCCCGATTCATAGAAGACAACCGGAGTTCCTTTTACAAGCAGCCGCTCATTCCGCACCGAGCTGAAATATGTTCTTTCGTGAAGAATAACGGCCTGGGGCTTCGGCAAGAGAGAGGCTTGCGCAGCAGTGCCAAGCAGATCGTTGGCGTAGGAGGCTCGAATTGGTGCAAGAACAGCCTCTCTACCAGGTAAGAGGAAAAGGGTTGGGGAAAGGATGGTCTCAAGGTCAAACAGGTCGATCATGAACTCGTTGCCCTTTTGATTCTGGAACTGGATTCGAAGCTCGTCATCGACAATAGAGGCAAAATCTTCGGCAAAGCGCATATCAGCAGTCACCTGCAAATTCTGCCGCACCGAAGGCCAGGACGTCGCATCAACAACACCGCCAATCGAAAGACGCTGATACCGGGATACCTCCGGATCGCTGCCGGAGCAACGCATGAAACCGTAACGAATAGCTACATCCTGAGCCCCAAGGGAGCTATTGGGGATGAGGATTTGCAGGCGGGCTGGTCCTCGTTCACTCGCGGTTCTTGAGAGTCTGTTCAGCAGCGCATTGACCGCGACCAAAGACGACACTTGATCTTCGTCTACCAGCAGCAGCGCTTTCAATCCGCCTTGCAATACCGATTGAGGTTGCCAGAAAGCGGCACAGATGACCTGATCTTCAAAGGCGATTGCCAAGGATCGCCGGGTACTGGCCTGAACGCCTTCTGCCAGGGCGAGACTACGCAGTTCTCGCGGCAGCTTCACCGAGTCGGCTAGGCCTCGTATAGCAATGGAGTGAGTTGCGGTGACATCCGACAAGCGCAGATCTCTATCCGAAAACCCAATATCGAGGGGCGATGACACACTAGTAGCCGATTTAAGGGTTTCCGCGAGATCCTTCACATGCAATATTCGAATCCCGAATCTGGCCTCGATGGCGTCACTCGCCCCAACCAACGCGTCTTCCGCCGTAACGAATGCTGCAATCTTATGGTGTGCTGCGATGGCCAAATGGATCAGATCAGACCTATCCTGGACCGTCAATGTCCCCGCACCTGCTCTCACAGGAAAGACGATTGCGGCAAGTTCCCCGATGAGTTGTTCACTCACGCCGTTCGGGGGAGCGGGAAGCGTGGGCAATTGCAGAGCAAATTCCAGGATTGGGTCTTGGATGGTGGTCGCCGAACGTCGCAACTCGTTGGCGAATTCTTGGGTCACCGTCAGCCGCATGATGTTGTTGAATGCTGCGCTCATGACTGCAGCGCCATACTCTAAACGTGGCCGCCGTTTCACTACATCGAAGAAGACATTGAGATCGAGGGCAAGAATGGTCGTAAGATTTGGAAGCGGATCAGTCAACGGAATACCCGAAACCGGTCGTCTGTACCCGAAGAGGGCGGGCGTGTTGAACTGCCTGGCGCGGACGTTGATGGTTCTCCCGCGTGTCATCCCTCCGGATTTTGTCCCAACAATCTCGAACTTGAGCGAGTTCCAGAAGGCATTTGAAGGAAGCTCTGAAGCAACTCGAGCAGTGACACTCAGATACTGCTTCTCTTCTAGGAATTCGAGTAGGGTGTGAACTAATAGCCGGCCAACGCCGTGCTTTCGATGTTCACTGGCAACATAGACCTGAAATATCTTGGCGTGAGGATACGTGGCTCCGAACAAGATGTGTCCGGCATAACGCAACTCCTGGTCGCGCCGATCCACGGCGACGAAGAGAGTGCCCTGTCTCGCGGCCTGTTCATAAGCTTGCGCTGGCAAGAAGCCCAAGGCATCCCGGTTGGAATCGGCGTTGGTTTGCACCGATTGCACCAGACGCGGAACCTCGTGGGGCTTTCTCTCAATCTCGAATAGACGCTGGGATTTCGGCAACCTATATCTCCGCATGAACTTTCGCGACAAGATTCGCGAAAGTTCACGCTCGAATTGAGGATAGCAAGCCATCAAAGGCCTAGGTCCAGAAAAGGAGCAGCCGGAATCCGACCATGAAGGAGTCTGCCTCACACATGGCAATTGTATTCGCGTCTTATTCTCCATGGAAGGAGTTACGCCGTCATTATTAATCTCTTAGTGAGTCCGTCTTCCGAGACGGATTCTCGCTAAATCTTTCGAACACAATGTATATCCCTTTCGTTTGAATACCCAACTTCTGTCGTTCCGAGGCAGCGGCCTCAGCCGTTTTCATCCCGATCGCGAATTGGCTGCCATTCAATTGCTCCCAACAATTCAGTATCGATAAGGACGCGTGAAATCTAGCAAAATACCGATCCAATAGTCTGGACAACTATTTGCTTAACCGCTGGATTCCAGGGGGGTCCACAACCTTTACCTTTCTGACCACCAGAAGTTCGCAACAATTGTCTTTGGGAACAAAGGATTTAAGAGGCCAGAATTCCGACCCCTTTTGGACCGGATGCT
>JBDTBI010000375.1:0-4738 GCA_039924215.1 Acidobacteriaceae bacterium | reverse complement strand
CATTCACAGAAATCAGACGTGTGTTGCGCATCGGAGATGGCATCATCACACTGTAGGAGCCGTTTTCAGCGAACTCCTTTATCTGCGCAGACGGTGGCAACCCGGCTGCCAGAATCCTGCCAAGTTGCGCCAAAAAGGGAGTCCGGGCGTCGATCGCATCGTGACCGCATGGAGTGTCGTGGTTCCCAAGCGCAACATACACGCGGGTTCCAGGGAACGATGTGCGCAGTTCGTTCACGACAAAGTGAATGGTCTTGAGTACGAATTTCTCCTGGTCGCCCGCCGCCGCGTTAGGAAATACGGCTGAGTACAGGCAAGGGAAGTCGTGTACGACCAGATCCCCGCTTACCGTAATGAATTTCGGATGGGACTGCCGCGTCTGCATCGCTTGCAGCGTGGATCGGAACAGGCCGTAGGAGGTGTCTATGGTGCGCGTGTGGCAACTCTGCTGCAGCTTTGCGAATGCCTGTTCTTGATCGGGAGAAGCGGGCGTGGAAAGGATCGCATTCCATCGGCTCACCGGCGCGTTCACTAGCTGCGGCACTTTTGCAGGGTCGCGAAACGGATTGATATGGATGTCGCTGACGAAGAGCGCGGGAATAGTGGAACCGTGCGCAGCTCTTGTGACATGCTCCCGCGCGTTGCTCTGTGCTGCCTGGGCCGCGCCCAGGCTGGGGAGCGGAACCCAGAGGAGCATCGCAAACCCCATGCACAAAACAGCCCGCAATCCAGAAAACCTGCAAATTTTTCTCACCATCGTTCCCCCAAACCGAAATTGCCCTGCATCACCAGAATTGCTGGAATACGCGGCATCGCCGGATCCCCGAGATGCGGCGAACCGTCCGCTGCATCTCGGGGAATCTCTGCCTCACGCCTCACTGGCTGAAAATCGGCCTCGCGTCGCGCCCGGAGCTACGGCAGCTCCCGCGCCCAGATATTGCGGTAGCTGATCGGCTGGCTAGGATCGCCATGCGCCTGCAGCTTGATGGGCGACCGATCATACTTCAAATACCTGGCGATCGGCGTATCCGTCGTGCCGTGCACCGCGAAATGGTTTTGCACCAGTATGCCGTTAAAAAATACCGTGACATATGCCGGCGTCTTTAACGACCCATCCGAGTTGAAGGTTGGCGCGGTCCACGCTACGTCATAGGTCTGCCACTCCCCGGGCTTGCGATTGGCGTTCACCAGCGGAGGGCTTTGCAGGTAGATGGCGCCCGCCTGACCATTGACATAGGTTTTGTTGTTGTAGGAATCGAGGACCTGCAATTCGTACCCAATGCCCTTTTCTTGTGGGCCGTAGGTGGCTAGGAACACGCCGCTGTTGCCGCGATGCTGTCCGCTGCCGGTAATGTCGGTCGGAACCTTCCACTCGATATGAAGCTGATAATCCCGGAAGGTATGTTTGGTCTGGATGCTCCCCGCAGCCTTGTTGACGGTCACAATGCCGTCATGAACGTCCCATTTGGCTGGGGAATCGTCCTTGGCTTCGACCCACTGGTCCAAATTCTTACCATTGAATAGAACGATCGCATCGGAGGGAGGCTCCGCATTAGTGCGACCCGGCGTAACGACAGTGGGCACAGGGGAAAAGATTTCTTTGTTGGGCTGTGGCTTCGCTTGTTGTGCGAAGACGAGGGCGGTCACAATCATCAGTGCCGCGAAGGCAGAAAGTATCAGAAATGGTTTGCGCGTCATGAGCCAGAGAATAAACCCATGACGCCCGGTTCGCCAATGTCAAAGTCGTGCTACGGCAGCTCCCGCACCCAGATAGTGCGATAGCTGATCGGCTGGCTGTGGTCGCCATGCGCCTGCAACTTGATCGGTGCCCGGTCGTACGCCTTGTAGAACGGCTTGCCTATATACAAGGTCTGACCCCGCAGTTGGAAATGATTCTGCACCAGTATGCCGTTGAAGAAAGCCGTCACATAGGCTGGCGACTTCAACGACCCATCGGAGTTGAAGGTCGGCGCAGTCCACACCACGTCATAGGTCTGCCACTCTCCGGGCTTGCGGTTGGCGTTGACCAGCGGAGGGCTTTGCTTGTAGATGCTGCCCGCCTGACCGTTGACATAGGTTTTGTTGTTGTAGTTATCCAGCACCTGCAATTCGTATCCGTCATCGCCAGGGCCTGTGCCGGCAAGAAACACGCCGCTGTTGCCGCGGGCCTGTCCGCTGCCCGTAATATCTTTGGGAATCTTCCATTCAATATGGAGCTGATAGTCCTTGAAGGTACGTTTCGTCTGGATATTCCCGGCAGCCTTGTTCACCGTCACGATGCCGTTATGAACAATCCATGTGGCCGGAGACTGGTCCTTGTTCAGCACCCACTGGTCCAGATTTTTGCCGTTAAACAGCACAATCGCGTCGGAAGGTGGGGGTTCTTCGCAGATGCCCCCCGGCGTCACGACGGGCGGCACAGGGGTCCACACCTCCGTAGCTTCGGGTTTCATCTTGGTAGATTGTTGCGCGAAAACTGGGGCGGTCACCATCATCAGTGCCGCCAGGGCCGGAAGCGTAAGAAATTGTTTGCGCGTCATGTCGTCCAAAGAATACGCCCATCGTGCCCAATTCGACAAAAACAGATTCCGTGCCCCACCCTTCATTCTCCCAGACGGCCCTTTCCGCCTGCCACAGATCATGCAATCTGCTCTGTAGGCACCCCATCTTCGATTGCAATGGTGATCGTTGGAGGATTCAGCAGGGTGTTATGGATCAGGCAATGATGCACGGCGTCCTCCACGCCCTTCTTGTGCTCGGCGCCGCACGCGATGGGCAGGCTGACCTCGATCTTGAAATTCTCGAGGCGTGCGGGCCCAGCTACTTTATTGGCGGTTACGCGCACGCGGGTTCCCTCTCTAGCCAAGCCCTTTTTACGCAGATACTGAGCGGCATAATACCCCGCACACGAGCCGAGTGACGCCAGCATGAGCTCCGGTGGGGTCATACCCTCATCGTGTCCACCGTTCATTTCGGACTGGTCTGATGTGATCGTGTGTTGACGGGCCTGAATCTTGAACTGCACGGCTCCTAGGTGCTCGACGATGACTTCCACGTTGTTTTACCCCTTTCTTGTCTCCACTCTTTGCACTATCAGGCGACGGTAGCGCCGATGCGGTCACGCATTAGGGTCCTCGCTCGATGGAGACGTGATTTCATGGCTGTCAGTGAAATTCCAAGTGCCTTCGCTACCGTCTCACCCGGCTGGTTTTCGAGATCCCTCATTTCGTAGACGCGACGGCAAGCTTGGGGGAGTGTTTCCAGTGCACTTTCCATCAACTGTTTCATCTGATGTGCTTCCCACTGCTGTTCCGGAGATGCGGCATCGCTGGCAAGCTCAAGACCATGTTCTTCCATCTCCGAAAGTTGCATCAGTGGCATAATCGCCTCTCGCCGTTTCAATCTCCAGCAAACACGTCTGCCTATGCTGGCGAGCCATGTACGAAAGGCCTCGGGATTCCTAAGCTGATCTATATTTCGGTAGGCCTTCAGAAGCGCTTCAATCAGGACATCCTCCGCGTCTTCGCGGTTTCTGCAGGCACGAAGCATCTGCCGATAGACTTCGTCCTTGTGCTGGTTTGCAAGCGCCTCGAATTCTGCATGGCCATTCATGTTGATAGGTAATGTTCCTAACAGTCTCACTTAAATTCGTTGAAGGCCTGTCGAAAAAGCCATCAGTGGCTACACGCTGGCAATCGCTCGATGCTTCTTGGCTGGTTCCACTTCATTCGTGCCAGCAAGCGACCCAGCATGCATACGTTGGTGGCTCCCGCAAATGTGAGTCCTGCCCCAATAAATGCCGGTAGCAGAACCCATACAGGGCTGATAAGCAAAGTCAGTCCTGCGCCCGCTAGAATGAGCAAGCCTGTACAAAGCCTCACTTGGCGTTCGAGAGACCATCCCGTCCTAAGCGGAGTCACAACCGGGAGTCCGGCTGATCGCCACGCACGGGTTCCTCCTTCGAGTAGCAGAGTACGGCCGTTACGCGGCACAAGCCGCCGATGCGCCATGCTGGCCCGCATGCCTGTTTCGCAGACCAGTACTACGTCGCCTTCGCCCAGATCGGCGCGGCGAAGATTTAGCTGCTCGAGCGGTATACATTTTGCTCCGGGAATGTGTGCTGTTGCGTACTCGCTTTCGGAGCGAACGTCAATGATATCCAACGGCCCGGAATTGCGAAGCACGAAAAGCTCATGTGCACTGACTGTTGCCATGGCTAGTGTTGCTACCTCTCACTACTTGAGAGCCGTGCCGGATGCAAAAGGATTCTTTTGGCCTAAGTTTTTTTTCACTCGCTCACAGCGCCAGCAATTTCTTGATTTTTCCCTGGAGGAAAAACCACATTAGCGGCTTGCGAACGAGCGAGTTCACGTTCGATTCCTGTAACAAGCCGTTGGCCGCACTGCTGATCTGTGCATAGACCTGTTCGCGCTTGTCTTTGTCCACCTGCTCCATCTGTACATCGTTCAAGTTCAGATCGATGGGATCAATCGGTTTCGGAGTCCAATGAAGATTGGCGAACACACTTCCCGGCTGCGCCATATATTGCGCCAGCCGTTGCTGGGCCACGCTGCGGCCGTAGTCGTAGTCGTGTTTGCGATAGCGGACATCGAAGAAGCCGGCGAATGCGGACAAAGTGTTGCTCGCCAGCAATTTTGGATCGGCTACGAAGTCGTAAATCAGCATCTCTTCTTTTTCGTGGAGATTGGCGGCAAGCTCCAGCACCAGCACCGCGTCC
>JBDTBI010000374.1:0-3897 GCA_039924215.1 Acidobacteriaceae bacterium | reverse complement strand
TGCCCGGAATGCCGGATGCCGTTGCTGCCGCGGGATTTCGCATCTTGCATCAGCTCTGGACAGCCAGGATGCTCTATGTAGACGACCTGGTGACTGTACCGGAACATCGTTCGAGCGGCTACGCTGGGCTGATATTCGATTGGCTGGTGGCCGAAGCTCGCCGCGAAGGGTGTGAGCAATTGCACCTGGACTCAGGACATCAGCGTTTTGACGCACATCGTTTCTATTTGAAACATGGCATGATTCTCAATGCCCACCACTTCACCATGCATGTATGAGTTCGATCTACCGAGGATCATCACACTATCGCTTCGGAAAATAGAAAATCCTTGGGCCAGTCGGTTTTGTAGCCGGCCTGGCGCAGCAGGGTGCTTAACTGTGCCCAGTGGCGCATGGAATGCAGCAGAATATGCGCGAACAGTTTGCGTCGGGAAGCATGCAGCGTTCCTGCAGACACGGTTTGTAGAGGAATGACTTCCTGCAGCGCCGATTCATTCGACTGAGACAAAAATCTGTGGAGGTTCTGTACGGCCCTGGAATGGATGGCCCATAGATCGTCCAACGAGCCGTCAGGAATGGCTTCGTAGGCGGTGACTTCTTCATTGTTGAGCCGCTGGGAGTGTCGTAATGCCACCGCAAAGATATGCTTCAGCATGCCTCGGACTGTGCCGCTGTTGTAGATATCGCAGGGCAGATCGAGGGCGGCAGGGTTGGCTGCGAACCAAGTCTGCCATTTGTCGGTGCTGGCTTCGTTCTCGGCCAGCAGTTCTTCCAGGGTGATGCCTGTAAAACTCATGCGTTCTCCTTAATTTTGCCCATTTTGTCTCAATGCGCGGTGGGCAATATCGCGACGGTAGTACATGCCGTCGAAGTGAATTTTGCCAAGCGCGGCGTACGCGCGGTCGCAGGCGGACTGCAACGTGTCGGCGATTGCGGTGACGGCGAGCACGCGCCCTCCGGAGGTGACGAGCTTGCCTTCATTCGAGGACTCGTCGAGGGCCGTGCCGGCATGAAAGATGGTGACCCCCTCCTCGCGGGAGGCTTCTTCCAGACCCGTGATGATGTGGCCCGTCTCAACGCTTCCCGGATAGCCTTTGGAGGCTGCGATCACGGTTACGGAAGGCTCTTTCCGAAATGAAAGCTGTACCTGGTCCAGCCGTCCTTCCACGGCGGCTTCGATCGCCTTGAACAGTTCACCTTCCTGCAGGCGGGGCAGGATCGCCTCCGTTTCCGGATCGCCAAAGCGTGCGTTGAATTCGAGCAGCATGGGCCCGCGCGCAGTCATCATCAATCCGCAGTACAGCACTCCAATAAAGGGTGCTCCTTCGGAGGCCATGCCATCAATCACCGGTTGTGCGATATGGTGCATCAGCCAGTCGCTCATCTCAGGGGCAACCAGAATATCGGTGGAGTAGGCACCCATGCCGCCGGTATTGAGGCCTGTGTCTCCCTCGCCGATTCGCTTGTGGTCCTGAGCCGCAACCAGGGGCAAAACATGCACACCGTCGGAGATAACAAGCCATGATATCTCATCACCTGTAAGGAATTCCTCGAGTATCACATGATGTTGGTTCTCGCCCAATAATGTGCCACTGAACATCTGTTTTGCAACGTCCTGGGCCTCATCTTTGGACTGGCAAATGACTACACCTTTTCCCGCCGCCAACCCATCGGCCTTCACCACGATTGGCGTGTGAAAGTGCGTCAGCGCTTCCTCCAGTTCTGTTGCAGAATGGCAGACCGCGTAGTGCGCCGTGGGCAGACGGTGCCGCTGCATAAATTCCTTGGCGAATGCCTTGCTGGTCTCAAGCATTGCGGCGCGTTGCGTGGGGCCGAAGACCCGCATTCCTCGCCGAGTCAACTCGTCCACCAGACCCAGGCTAAGAGGAACTTCGGGACCGACGATGGTCAGGTCCGGCTGTTCCGTGAGGACCACCCGGATCAAGTCGGAGAGGTCTTTCTGGTTGACGGGAACGCAGCGGGCCAGTGCGGCGATGCCCCCATTTCCAGGCGCACAGACTACTTCCTGAACCCGAGGGGATTGACGAACCGCCCACACCAACGCGTGCTCGCGTCCGCCGCCGCCAATGACAAGAATCTTCATGCGTAAACTTGCTCCTTGTATAAAAAGAGACTATCAGTCTGGAGAAAGGCTTGCTGCGGAAGAATCATAGGGCGGGAGAATGGCGATGGATGAGATGGGCGACAAGTACGATTTGCAGCGCTTCGTGAATGCGCAAAACCCTGTGATCGAGCAGGTTCGCACGGAACTGGGAAGCGGTAGAAAAACAGGACACTGGATGTGGTTTATCTTTCCACAGATCAAGGGCCTGAGTCTGAGTGAGACGTCTCGATACTTTGCAATTTCTTCCCGCGAGGAAGCAGCGGCCTATTTGGAACATCCGATCCTTGGCCGGCGACTGAGAGAATGCACCGAACTGGTGTCGCGTATCGGGGTGAAGTCGATTGACCAGATTTTTGATCATCCTGACGATCTGAAATTCCGATCTTCCATGACGCTGTTTGCCAAGGCCGCTGAAGACGATGAAGTCTTTCTCAGAGCGTTGAAGAAATACTTCGGTGGCGAGTTGGACGCCTCAACGCTCACCCGCCTTGGATAGGCTTTCGAGTCAATCCTGCGTGCGAGTCAATAGACCGCGAACTACACCTTAGGTTGAGCTTCTACTTTATCCGGAGGCGCCCATCGAAGTGGGGGAAAGCCAACGATGTCGTAGGTGTTCGATGCGATGCCGATATTTGCTTCCTCAAAACCATCCAGTATCTCGCGGCTGATGCAATCCTTAAGCCCTCGAATGCCGTGTGTGCTGCAAAGGAAGCGAATCGTAAGTTCCACCCAGTTGTCGGTGATGCGTAAGAATACGCGCGGGCGTATGTCCGGGGTCTCAATGAAGAAGCGGTATTTCAGCCGGTCCAACTCCGGCTGAGCCAGGTTTGCGATGTTCACACTGTGGCGCTCTACAGCGGCTAGCATGATTTCTTCTGCCCGTTTGCGATCGTCCTTGAATGAGATGGGCAGGTGCATTTCCTCCCATATATAGGAGAAATCCCGCGTGTAGTTGTAGACGGGTTCTTCAAATATCTGAGCGTTTGAGATGGTGACGACACGTCCGGAATATTGGCGGCTCTGCACCCACATGCCAGGATCCTCAGCCTGTACCGAAGGCGGTTCCCCCATCTCCATGATGACGGTCTGTATGAAATTCAATGCGATTACGTCGCCACGCACGCCGCCCATGCTGATGCGGTCACCCACGTTGAAGGTCTTGCCGCGAAGAATGACAAAGTATCCCGCAAAGCTGGTGATGACCTTCTGCAGCGCAAATGCCAGGCCCGCGCCGAGCAGCCCAAAACCCGTGGCAAGTCGCGTCGGGTTGTCGAACCAGATAGAGAGGAATGCCAGGACGCCGATCAGAAACAGTGTGAGACTGATGACTTGGCGTGTCCAGAAGGCCGTTCTTTGATGGGTGCCTCCGACCTTGTTCGCAAGACGCCGAAGGATCCTGCCCAGCGCGTACAGAATTACGAAAACGATAACGGTAAGAAGCAGCTTCCTCGCGTTGGACGCATCGAAGCCGAGTAGCTTGACACCGTCGATCTGCAGGCTTTGGTGCGCTCCCACAAACTGAATAAAGGATCCCGTCATAGATACATGAGTCTCCAGGAAGGCTAGGATGCGCAGGGTTCCATCGCGGATGTGCGCAGCGGCTTTGACAGGTATTGAGCCTAAACGTTGGAAAGAGCAGCCCTTGCCATTTGAGCGTTTCTTGGGTTCCAAAAAGCACACTTTGAGGTCAGGTTTTTGGAGGACTGCGAAGGGGTAGACAGATGAGCCAGTGGGTTCATTGCATCCTAATTCGGGATACGGATGAGTGTGTT
>JBDTBI010000373.1:0-3401 GCA_039924215.1 Acidobacteriaceae bacterium | reverse complement strand
CACAATGACTGGAAATTTTCCAGGCATCACAATGCCATGACTGGCTGGCCGGTAGATGTCGGTCGCAAGTTTGGTTCCGTCCCTCATCGTTACCATCACATTGTTCTCAACGATGTAGCCGCCGTCGCTGTGCGGAGCGGCGGAGGTTGCGCCAACAGCATAATCGGCGTGTCCTTCCGCTTCGCCTTTTGATTGAGTAGAAGCTTTGGTATTGGAAAAAGAGGTAAAAAGAATCAAACAACCCGCGAGCAAAACGCCAATCGGTTTCATAATCTGTATTTACTCCTTCAGGCTCCGCAGCCCTTACCGTCATTGGATTACAATCACTTCCTTCGTATTCATTGCGGATTCCGCCACTCCCTTCCTGAATTTTCTCCGTTCACCCCTTATTCCCCGATCTTCTAGAACTGAAAAGCTTCACGATAGAGATATCGTTTGCACTCGCCTATCGAACCGTTAGCCTCAGTGGGGATTGTCGCTCAGCACAGGCAACATCAGAGACGAAGTGTGCTGGCCGCCATAGTAGACCGTGTTACGAGCTTTTACCGTGACGGTCCACTGTCCTGCAGGGGCACATGTATTCGAATTTGGCTCCAATCGGGGGAAGTCGGTGCTGCTGATATCGAGACGAATGCGATGACCGGCCACAAAAAGATTGGCGATCGGCCCTAAATGGAGATGGAGCTGATTCACCGTTCCGGGCTTCAGCAGCGCGGGTTTATCCGTGCCATTCCGGTACCGGGCTCGAATCTCCCCCTCTGCAAGGATCATGGAGTAGCCGTTCGGATAAACATCCGTAAGTTTGGCAATGAAATCAGTGTTCGGCGCGGTCGAGGAAATCCACAATTCTGCCGTGACATCTCCCGTGATGGTGATCGGTGCTTTCAAGACTGGCGTGGTAAAGGTGAGCACATCGGGCCGCTTCTCAAGTTCTGCCTGATCCTGAACGCAATCGCCGTGGAAGTGGCCGCCTCGGGTCGGGACCGGGTTTGCCGGATCGTCCTCGAGTGACGACGAACCTTCGCTTCCAGGCGGTGAGTTGCGGAGCAGGCCTTGTGGCTGGAGATAAAGCTTGACTGCGCGAGCGCCGAGAGGAGGCCACTCCTGAAGAGGGATCCATTTCCCTCCCGGATGGACCTTGCTAGCCGCTTGTGCATCAGCAGTCCCACCACCCATGCGGAAAATACGGATGGGTGCTGGGCCAATGACGCGGAAAGGCCGTCCCTTCATCCAGTGATTGAACCAATCCAATTCCATCGCTTGTTCATCTACGGCGGCGGCCGATCCAAAATCAGCCTCGCCGCAGGTGTCGCGGCCCGTGGCATGCGGCCATGGTCCAATCATCAATTTTTTAGGAGATTTCTGTAACTTTGAGAGTTGCTCGAAATTCTCGATGACGCCGCCGACGGTACCGTCATACCAGCCACTGATGAAGTACATGGGCACGTCTTTAAACCGCTGATAATTGCCCGCCGGACGGAAATTCTGCTGCTCCTTGTCGCTGTCGAGCGTGCGGGGGGTATAGGTGGCCCGGAACATTTTGTCATACTTGAGAAGAGGCTTGAATATCTCGCCGCGCTGTGCGGGCGGCAGCAGGAGCCAGGGATTTGGATGCGCGAATATAGCCGCCAGCTTAGCCCGTAGCTCGGGGTGAGCTTTTGCTTCGTCACTCGTTTCAGCCATATAAAGAATCCACTGGGACTCGCTCAAACCTGGCACGCCGTCAGGATAGAGTGAAGATCCGGATCCGCCGACGACAGGAAACATTGCCACCAGGTGTGGGGGGTCGAGCATTGCCGCCGCGTACTGGACCTCGGCTCCGTAGGATGCCCCAACGGTTCCGATTTTGCCGTTCGACCACGGCTGAGTGGCAGCCCACTCGATCGTGTCATAACCGTCCTCTCCTTCATTCGGGCGCGGATAGAACTTTCCTTGGGAGGCAAAGCGGCCGCGACAATCCTGTGCAACTTCGACGTAGCCATGTTGGGCGAAGAAGGTTCCCTCCTTGCTTATTCCACTTTTGTTATACGGGGAGCGGTCCACGAGGACAGGAAATTTCCCCGGCAGCGGGACGCCATCCTTCGCCGGTCTATAGATGTCGGCAGCGAGATTGACCCCGTCCCTCATCGTTACCATCACATTTTTCTCAACGATGTACCCACCGTCGCTGTGCGGAGCGGCGGAGGTTGCGCCAACAGCGTAATCGGCGTTGCCTTCCGCTTCGCCCTTTGTTTGGGCAGAAACCCAGCTAGCCGAAGAAAAGGTCAGGAGAATGAAACAAGCTGTAATCACAGCACCCCTGGGTTTCATCGCTTGCATTGCCATCCCTTCGCCAGAGAAATCAAACCTACGCAGTGGACAGTCCTGTAACAATAGTGACCTTTTGCATGCGTTCTTTATCGACCATACTATAAAGTAAGGTGGTGTTCGCGCAAAAGTTGACAGAATATTACACGGCTGAGTAGTCTTGCGCAGTAAGTTGCTGTCTCGGCTAAGCTGATATTTCTCTATAGATTTATTCAACGCGGGAGCTTTATATCCGAATGATTACTCGAAGACAGTTACTCGGCTCTGGGGCGGGCGCACTGGCTGGTGCCTGTCTACGTCCCCGCGTTGCCTATGCGAGGGATCGCAAGCCAAATCTGCTGTATATCCTGGCCGATGATCATGCAGGGTACGTTGTGGGGGCGCAGGGAAACAAGCGAGCCTATACCCCTAACATAGACAGGCTGGCTTCTGAGGGTACCCGGTTTGCGCGAAACTACTGCAATGCTCCGGTATGCACCCCGTCCCGACAATCTTTCTTCACCAGCCAGTTGCCGCATTCCGCCGGAGTCACTGTTCTTGGCGGTGTGCTGGCGGAAAATAAGCCCACTCTGGCAAAACAACTGGCGGCAAGCGGATATCAACCCGCAGTTGTTGGAAAGATGCATTTCAACACCCCGGCTCGACCGGGTCTACATGGTTTTGATCTCGTCGATACAGAGGATGTTGTGACACGGGATTGGCAGGCTGCAGTGGGACCAACTCCCAACTTTGGAGAGATTCGTACGAAGCCCAGATGGCGGCCATTCCAGGACCCGGCCAGCATCTGGCTCGATTCCGCCAAGCTGCCCTTTCCGCGTACGGATGAACAGATGGAAGGTACCTGGATTGCTCAACAAGGGATCAAGTATATGGAGGAGCATAAAGATGAGCCCTTCGCCTTGTGGGTCAGCTTCCGTGAGCCTCATTCCCCCTTCAATTTTCCGGTAGAGGATCGCAACGATTTCGATGCCTCCGGTTTTCCTGTTCCCGAGGTAGGGCCGGAAGATGCGAGCCAGATTCCTCTCGTCTTCCGAGGTTTAACCGCAGAACAGAAGCAGGGCATCATCGCCTCCTACTACACATCGGTACGCTTT
>JBDTBI010000372.1:0-3074 GCA_039924215.1 Acidobacteriaceae bacterium | reverse complement strand
ACTGCCGAGGAGGTATGGCAATATCTACCCACAGTGAAAGGTCGTGAACCGAGTGTGAACTCAACGCTCTCTTCACGGCCGGAGGACCCCCCATCCGCAAAGGGCCGTGAATCGAGTGTGCATCTGGCGCTCTTTCCACGGCCTGAAGATCTGGCTCCCCCATCTGCAACACCGTTGCTGGCGGACTGGAAACAATTGCTGGCGGTCCGTGACGAAGTGCTGAAAAGCCTGGAAGAAGCGCGCAAGGAAAAGCGCATCGGCAAAGCCCTGGAAGCGAAAGTACGCCTGGAAGTGCCTGCCGAGCTTGCGCCGCTTCTTGGAAAATATCAATCCAGCCTGAAAGAATTGTTGAACGTATCGCAGGTGGAGCTGACGCCTGCAACTCATGCCAACGGATCCGGCGCGGTGCATGTGACCACACTGCCCGCCGACGGCACAAAATGCGAGCGCTGCTGGAACTACTCCGTGCATGTAGGGGAAAGCCAGAAGTGGCCCACGGTCTGCGAACGCTGCGTGTCGGCCCTGGAAGCAATCGGCGCCCCTGCAATGGGAGAGGCTGCCGTCGTCGGCAGCGCGAGCAAGGGCGGGCAATGAGCGAGGTTGCACCTTCCATACAGACGCGCGACCCGCGGCTGAAACTTCTGTTGATTTCGGTGGCGGTTTTCATCCTCGATCGGCTGAGCAAATTGTGGATTGTTCACCACATACTTTCCGGGCAGGAAATCACGATCATCCCGCGATTTTTCCACCTGACGCATGTGTACAACAACGGCGCGGCCTTCAGCCTGTTCTCCGATAGCACTTCGCCGGACCAGGTGCGCTGGATGCTGATTGCGTTCTCTCTGGTCGCCATTGCGATTGTGCTGGCGGTGTTCTGGAAGTCCGGACGCCGGGTGAATCCAACCAGCATCGCGCTGGCCCTGATTCTGGGCGGTGCGATCGGCAATCTGTACGATCGGCTGGCGTATCGTTACGTGATCGATTTTCTGGCCTTCAACCTGTTCGGGTATCATTATCCAGACTTTAACGTTGCCGATTCCTGCATCGTGATTGGCGCGGCGCTGCTGCTGATCGAAGTGTTTCGCGCGCCCAAGTCATCGTTTGTGGACTGAAACCCTGCCGTTAAGGATAGAAAATGAAACTCCTCTGTTGCCTGCTCTTGCTGGTACCGTTTGCTTCCGCACAAACGTCGGCCCCTGCCGCTGCTACCGCCGCGCCGCAGGCTACAGTTCAACCTCCCACAACGGAGCAGATTGCGCATATGCAAGAGGAGCTACAAGACTGGGCGAATCTGGGACGCTATGGGGCCGCTAATGCAGCCCTTCCGGCACCAGCGCCGGGAGAAACTCGAGTCGTGTTCATGGGCGACTCCATCACGGATGGATGGGGCCGTGCCCACGGCGTGTTTTTTCCGGGGAAGCCTTATATCAACCGCGGCATTGGCGGCCAGACGACACCGCAAATGCTGGTGCGCTTCTGGCCGGATGTCATCGCGTTGCAGCCGAAGGTGGTAGTAATTCTGGCGGGCACCAACGATATTGCCGGCAACACCGGGCCTGCCACACCGCAGATGATCAAGGACAATTTGATGGCGATGGCGGACCTGGCTACGGCGAATGGGATTCGCGTGGTACTGTCGTCCATTTTGCCCGCGGCCGATTATCCCTGGAGGCCGGGGATTGATCCGAAGGCGGAGATCAGTGCGCTGAATAGCTGGATGCGCGAGTATTGTGCGCAGAAAGGCTATGTGTATCTCGACTACTATTCGGCCATGGTCAATTCGGAACAGGGACTGAAGGCGAACCTGGCGGCGGATGGGGTCGTCCATCCCAACGCAGCCGGCTATGCCGTGATGACTCCGCTGGCCGAGAAGGCGATTGCCGAAGCCCTGCAGCCCAAGACGCAACAGTAGTACCGGCTGCAGGGTAGACGCAGCGGACGGCGGCTATTTTTGGGTGTCTGCGAAGGCAAATGTTCCCAGTAGAAATGGATGCGAGACGGGCGGTTTCGCGCTCGATATATCCACCGGATAAACCGCCGTCGTAAGCGTGGGGAACCCCCAGATTTCCCCATTCTGTAGATTCACCACTACTCTGCCATAAACCTGGCTGCTACCATCCGGGGCGCGCAGCATCTGCGTGCCGGGTTCAATGTAGAGCGGATAGGGCGCAGCGGTTTCCGCCTGTGCGGGATGCGGCTGCCGCAAGGGTTCAATCGCGATGGCGATCAGCGCAATCGCGATCAGCAGCAGCAAGGTATTGGTGGTCATTGAATTTTTCATGGTTCTCCCTCAGTCCTGTCGATATTGAGAACCATCCTACCAATGCTTTCCTGGGTAGCGGGAGCGGGTTGACTTTCAAACGCCACAGACGGGCCATCGAATTCCAATTTGTCGCTCTAGCGAACTAGCATAGTGGCATGTCGAACCCTTGGCTGGCCGTGCCCCTCTCCGAGTACGAGCAACATATGAGCTCCGTGGAAGTCCAACAATTAGACGCCCTCTCCGACTTATTCGCAGAGGCGATGCAGCGCTGCCGCCCGTCGTCGGTCGCGGTCTTGGGAATCGCTGGCGGGAACGGGCTCGACCGCATCGATAGCAGCGTCACGGCACGGATCGTTGGGCTTGACATAAACCCGCAGTACCTTGAATTTGTCAGGGAGCGGTATTCTCATTTGGCTGGCCTTGAGCTTCACTGTGTCGATCTGTCTGAGCAGAGTGTCAAATTGGAGCCTGTGCAACTGGTTCATGCAGCTTTAATTTTTGAACACGCGGGAACGGACCGGTGCCTGGCGAACGCTCGATCCATGATTCTTCCGGGAGGAAACTTATCGGTTGTTCTCCAGTTGCCGACGGAAGATGGGCCGGCGGTTGGTCGAACCCCGTTTTCTTCAATTCAGCACTTGAAGTCCCACTTCTCCCTGATCCGTCCCGCATGGCTCTGCGAATCGCTTGCTAAGGGCGAATTCCAGCTGATTCACCAAACAACACGTGCGCTAACCGGAGGTAAGGGTTTTTGGATGGGGATTTTCTGCGGGTCCGAGGCGCGTCCCCGAAAATGAGTCCGCGAATTTCC
>JBDTBI010000371.1:0-4002 GCA_039924215.1 Acidobacteriaceae bacterium | reverse complement strand
GTTCAAGCTGTTCTGGTGGGAATCTCCGGACGGAAGTAAGGTACTCAGCTACTTTCCGCACAGCTATGGGAATGACAACCTCGATCCCATACGGCTGTCCAATGACCTGGTAAAAGCCAGGACCTATTCGCCGGGCATGCTGGAGATGATGGATTTATATGGGATTGGCGATCACGGCGGTGGACCGACGCGTGCCGTCCTGGACCAGGGCGAGCATTGGATGGAGCCGAACAAGATCATTCCAAATATGAAGTTTGGCACCGCCCAAAGCTACTTCACCAGTGTTGAGAAGAGGGTCAATTCGGACTCGCCAACGTGGAACTATCAGGCGATGGTCAAGGGAGCCGGAGCACTGCCTGCCCCACCGCCGGGTGAAATTACGATTCCGACATGGAAAGACGAATTGTACTTTGAGCACCATCGCGGTACCTATACAACGCAGACCAAGCAAAAGTGGAACATCCGCCACAGCGAAGAATGGATGCTGAATGCGGAAAAATATTCCTCTCTGGCGTGGCTGGATGGCCAATCGTATCCGAGAACGGAATTGAATGAGGCTTGGAAGAAGGTCCTCTTCAACGAGTTCCATGATCTGGCTGCCGGCTCGGGTATTGCCGTTATCTATAAAGACGCGCAGCGGGACTTCGATCAAGTGCGCTGGGCCACGAGTCAGGTCTCCACCAATGCCCTCGGGACCGTTGAGGCGCGCATCAATACAAGCGCGGCCGGAGCGGTGCCCGTAGTGGTGTTTAACCCGCTGGGATGGCAGCGTTCCGGGCTGGTGACAATCGATGTGCAGATGCCGACGACCACTCCAAATGGCGTGTCGGTGCTGGATGTAAAAGGGCGCGTGCTGCCTTCCGAAGTGGTATCGAGCACTGGGCAGACGAACAGCTATCACTTATTGGTAAAGACCGATGAGATTCCCTCGATCGGCTATGAGGTGCTGCATGTGGTGCCGGGCAAGCGGCCCTTTGCCAGCGATCTAAAGGTGAACGGACTGACCTTGGAAAATGCATCGCTCAAGGTAGCGGTCGATCCCAGCACCGGCTGCATCACCAGCCTCTATAACAAGAAGGACCACTTTGAAGCGCTGGCGCCGGGAGCCTGTGGCGACCAGCTGCAGACATTCAAGGACACTCCAATCGCGGATGATGCTTGGAACATCGATCCCGGCACCCTGGACCACGTGAATCCCATGACAGAGGTTGACTCCGTCAAGCTGGTGGAAAACGATCCCTTCCGGGCTGTGATTCGTGTCACGCGGCACTGGCAGCACTCGAAGTTCGTGCAGGACATTCAGCTCTATACCGGCTCGGATCAGGTCAACATCGTGAATGACATTGACTGGCACGAGACGCACGTCCTGCTTAAGGCAGCGTTTCCGTTGGCGGCAACCAGCAAGATGGCGACTTACGAGATTCCCTACGGAACCATCGAGCGGCCCACAACCCGGACGAACAGTTGGGATGATGCGAAGTTCGAAGTATCCGCCTTGCGCTGGGCAGACATGGGCGATGGAACCCATGGCCTCTCGCTGATCAACGAGTCGAAGTATGGCTACGACGGCAAAGAGAATGTCTTGCGCCTGACGCTTCTGCGTTCTCCAGTCTATCCCGATCCGAATGCGGATCGCGGGCATCAGCATTTCAGCTTCGCGCTCTATCCGCATGCCGGAGACTGGAAGCAGGCGTTGACTGTCCGGCATGGGTTTGACTACAACTACAAGCTGCAGGCCAGGCAGGTGGAAGCACATACCGGGACGCTGCCGCTCGAGCATTCCTTCATCGCGATCAACGATCCCAACGTAGTGCTCACGGCTGTGAAGAAGGCAGAGGATGCCAACGGGCTGATTCTGCACTTCTACGAATGGGCGGGCAAAGACAGCGAAGTTGGCATCCAAGTTCCTCCCGGAGCCACGTCCGCAACCTTGACCAATTTAATGGAGAAGCCAGAGGGGAATCCGATCCCGGTAACGGGCACGGACCAGATTACGGTGCCGATCCATCCCTATGACATTATGGCGGTGCGGATCGACTATCCCCACCAGCAATAACGGCAACGCCACAACAGGCAGTTTCAACGTGTTGAATTTGCGGGCCAAGAAAACGAAGGAATATTTCGCTCGCGAAGGGCTTGTCAGGGGCAGATCCGCAGAGCTGTTCGTGGGGTAGAGAGCTGTTCATGGGGGAGACTTTTGATTGCATCGGCTGAACCTGTTCGCTGGAACGGGCGCGAGGCTACGCGACTGACAAACGGCCTGGTCGAACTCGTCGCCCTGACACGCGGTGGCCATTTGGCAGAGTTTCAATTTTGCGGGAAAGGGCTTCCATCCCAGAACGTGCTGTGGGAAGCGCCTTGGATGGCCCCGGGATATGGTGGGAATCCGGTCGACGAGCAATTGCAGACCGGCGGCTTTACCGGACATGCACTATGCCTGGATTATTTCGGGGCTCCTTCTCCGGAGGAAGCCGCTGCGGGGCTTCCCATCCACGGCGAGGCAGGCGCGAGGCAGTGGAAAGCAAACGAATCGGTGGAAGCGGAAAGTGTCGCTTGCCGATGGAATGTGCATCTGCCCGTCTCGCAATTAAGTTTCGAACGAAAAATCCATCTGCGGAACCAGGAAAGCGTTGTGTATGTGGAGGAAACCGTCCACAACGAACGCGACGTGGAGCACGCGTTCCAATGGGTGCAGCATGCGACATTCTCGCCCCCGTTTTTGAATCCATCTGAAAGTACGCTGGCTGTTTCGGCCGCGCGCGGCATTACCTCACCGACGGACTATGAAGGCGGCTCGTTGCTTGCCGCCAATCGCGAATTTGTGTGGCCGAATGCGCCCCGCCAGGGTGACCATGGGACCGCGGTGGATTTGAGACAGCCATTTTCAGTAGAAGGCTTTGGTTTTGGGGCCGGGGTGGAGTTGGATCCTCGGCGTCAGGTTGAATTTCTGCTGGCAATGAACTGGAAACTGCGTCTGGGAGTGGGATATTGTTTTCGTCGCGAGGACTTTCCGTGGATGGCTCTCTGGGAAGAGAACTGTACGCGCCCCGGCCAGCCATGGAACCGCAACACACAGGCCCGGGGAATGGAATTTGGCACCACGCCGCTATCTGTCGGGCGAGAGGCAAGCCTGCGCGGAGGAAATATCTTTGGCATGCCAACCTGGTGCGTTCTTCCCGCGCACGGACAAAGAGTGGCGCGATACTTGATGTATCTTTTTGAGATTCCAGCTGGAATACACGCCATTGAAAACGTCGAAACGGAGGGCAACGCCATCGTTTTTCAGGATGAGCTCGCCCGCTCCACCTTTTCTATTCCGGCGTATGGGTGCGAGCGCTTCCTTCTTCCCGGCAGCTGAAAAGCAGCCTTCTGGATAGCCTCGAGCCGTGCGGGAACTTTTGCTATGTCTCTGCTTGCACAACGAATCGCCCGCCGTGGAGCCTGATCGCAACAAGCTGATAGCAGTTCCTCCACGCGTTGCAACACCTCGAAGTGTCAGCGTAGTATACGGAGTGAATTCCAGAATCAAAACGTTGCAATCCTAGAAAGCATATTCAATCAAGGTGAAAATCATGGTGGAGTCGGGCGGCGTATCGCGGAGGGATTTTCTTGTCGGTGGAGCAACAGCGATCGGAGCTTTGGCAACGCCAGAATTGTTTGGGCAGGATTCAAAGCGGTCCGATGGCTCCCGCCGCGTGCTGCATCTTATCGGTTACTCTCACCTGGATGCGGCGTGGCTCTGGCCATGGAGAGATGGATCGAACCTTGCGCTTTCTACTTTTCGCAGCGCGTTGGACCGTTTGACGGAAACACCTGGTTTTCACTACAGCGCGTCCTCATCCATGCATTACAAGTGGGTCCAGGAATCTGACCCCGCCATGTTCGCAGAGGTGCAACAGAGGATTCGAGAGGGCAGGTGGGAAGTAGTGGGTGCGTGGCCGGTGGAGACCGATTGCAACCTTCCTTCCACCGAGAGTTTTGCCCGGAATTCGCTGTATGGAA
>JBDTBI010000370.1:0-2705 GCA_039924215.1 Acidobacteriaceae bacterium | reverse complement strand
AAGTGCAAGTTGATTGTTAGCAATTGTGTTTTTGCAGACGATTACGGGTGCCTACACCCCGGCATGCCTCTTTACCGCAAACGATCCCGTCGAAACCGTGACGCCCCCATGTGGAGCCGTGGCCATGATTTCCCGGCCAGGTTTGGAATGCTTGTGGCACTCAAAGAACTAGTTCTATTCTACGCTGATCGCCGCCAGTTTCTCCGCGCAGCGCGGCGTCCGCAGTGCTGGCTATTGAAATAACGCATACTGCGGGCCGTTGGCGACAATGCGATTGCGCCCTTCTGCCTTGGCCTGATACATGGCCGCGTCACACTGGTACAACAGCTCGGCAAGCGTCTCCACTTGCCCGAAATAGGTAGCCAGCCCGATACTTACGGTAACGGAAATCGCTGCCCCGCCTTTGATGTTTGCCATTTCGAAAGCAGGTACGGAGAGAGCTTCCACGCTTTGCTGTAATCGCTGGGCAACGATCATAGCGGCCTGGCAGTCCGCCCTGGGTAGAAGAGCGACGAATTCCTCCCCTCCCCACCGGCCGACGACGTCGATATTTCGCACTGCATTCCGCAGCCGTTCGACCACCGCGCACAAAACCGCATCTCCCGCGTTATGACCGTGAGCATCATTAACCCGCTTGAAATGATCGATGTCGAATATGAGCAAAGAAAACTGTTCGCCGCTGCGCGCGCATCGCTGCAGTTCTTTCTCGCATATAGCGACAAACGAACGGCGATTGTAAATGCCGGTCAACGGATCGGTATTGGCAAGCCCTTCCAGCACAACTCGAATCTGAGCGCTGGCGATCCAGAACACGCCAAACCCAAGGCCCATTCCGACCGCCAGAAAAATAATTGCGCTCGTCGCCTCCAGCGGATTAGGCAGGTTCGGGTCTGTGGGAACTCCTGCCAGAAGGATGAATATACTGCGGCAAATATTGAATGCAGCAAAGCTCGCCAATAGCGAGATGCAGAACCACACCGGTGCGCCGATTCCCTCTTTTGCCGCTTTCCTTAGGCGTGCGGCACTCTGCAAGGCTTGTGCAGCCACAAACAAACCGAGGATCACAACACACAGATTTCGGGGATCGCCCACCCGCTGCAGCAGCGTATCGGCTGCGACCTGGAAAACCAGCAGCACAATTGCCAGCCTGGGAAGACGCCGTTGACTCCCGGTAAGTTCAAGCGCGCAAATGTGTAGCAGGGCAAAGGACAGCAGGATTAAGGTGTTCGATGCAAGTAAGGAAAACAGTCCGTCTTGATTCAGGCGCGTGGTCAGAATAAACGCACCGAGAGCACCGGCAGCAAATGCGCCGCCCAGCCAGCCGAGACCTTTTAGAAAAGGATTGGTGACACGCACAATAACCAGCCCCAGGCATCCACACGACATAAAAATCGAGCCTAGAACCAGAACAGCGCGGGTCTCCATATATCTCCACAAGAAATCAAAGGATGATTGATCAATTGCTGCGGAAGTCAAAAATCAGGCGGTGTGGCCCGATTTTATCTCTCGCCGCCGCGAATTGTCACAGCAAAGAGCGATGTTCCTCGCCCGCCACTGCGTCATCATTCCGATTTGAAATTGGGCCGGTATTCCTAATCCAATTCGAACAACGCCGCACTTCCCGCCGGAATCAAGCACTCAGCACTGCCGTTTGCTGTGTGGGCATGCTCGACATGGGTGGCTTTCCACGCTCCGTCGCCGCCGACAGAAGCACCTCCGAACGTCGTGTCCTGTTCATCATCCAGACGGGGCGAAATAAGCCGTTGCACCGAGACTCGCTGGGCGCGGCCTGCAATCGTTAGACGAAGGTTCTTCCCCGCATCTTTATTAAGGATGACTGTCTTTACTTTCTCCTGCGCATCCTTGAATGCATAGGCAACAAACAGCGGATTTGCGTCGGTGACGTCGAGGTGACTGCCAATGATGCGGCTCCCTGCCAGCCGGGAGGCAACCAACATCGCGTAGTATTCAGGACGCGCCACAAACCCGTTTTCGGGCGTGCCCACAATCGGCGCATACCAGCCATATCCGCCGCCATGGAAGTTAATGCCGCTGCCGCCAGCCGCACAAAGTTGCAGCATCAGGTCGAGCGCCCACAGAGAGGAAGCAAAGGTGTTGCTCACGCCAGCCTTGCCCCCGCCATAGCAGGAATTCGTTTCTGTCAGCCGGTAGGGCAGTTTCGACTCCTCCATTGCTCGTCGAATTTTCGCTACGGCATCCTCCCATTTAGGATTAGGCCGCAGCAGCCGTTCAATGTTCATCGAAGAATCGCGCGCCGGACCCTCCGCATAATAATGCGTCGAAAGCAACATGACGTCGCTGCCAAATTGCTGCGCGAACTCTTCGACCCATGAACCGGTACCGGCAGTATCCGGCCCTGCAAATCTCGCGCCAGGTACACGAGCTTTCACTGCATCGTGGATCTTCCGCCAGTCGCGCGCAAAGTCTGCATAAGCGTAGGTCTTTGGCCGAAGTCCGTTATGGCAATAAAGATCCGCCTCATTGCCAATCTGAAAACAGATCAGGCGATCACCCAGCGTTTTCGCGACGAATGCAGCCTCGTCTGCGGCCTGGGTGATAGTTCCTTTGCCAAGGTTCAGTCCATAGATCGCACGCCAGTTGACCATGTCGAGAAATCCTCGCAGGTTGCGAATGGACTGCGGTTTCGTCTTTGTGTTGGTTGTAGTGTTTTCTGCAGTGGAGGG
>JBDTBI010000369.1:0-13025 GCA_039924215.1 Acidobacteriaceae bacterium | reverse complement strand
TTCCCTTGGCAAAGCAGACGTTGGATGTGCTGAATACATTGCGGACGCTGACGGGTGAAAGCAAAGGGCTGTTTCCCGGAGACCGCAGTGCAAAGAAGCCCATGAGTAACAACACGATCCTGAAAGGACTGGAGCGTATGGGATACAAGAGCCGAATGACCGGACATGGTTTCCGAGGACTCGCTTCAACGATCTTGCACGAGCAAGGATACGCCCATGAACACATTGAATTGCAGCTTGCTCATGCGCCACGCAACGCTGTCAGCGCTGCGTACAATCATGCACTCCATCTGAGACCCCGCGCGGAAATAATGCAGAACAGGGCGGCCTTCCTCGAACAGACGCAACGTGGCGGCAAAGTGCTGCCCTTCCGTGGCTCAGTCGCGTAGGAACCGCATGTTACAGAGTGCTAGAAAAACTTATACCGACGGTCTTTAATTGCTTGGCCACGGCTTCCGCAATGTCTTCGACGCTCGGCTGTGCCGACTTCCGCGACATACTCAGTCCCCGGATAATCTCCCCTTGCCGGTCACACGCTACAGACCCATAGTTGAGAAAGGTAGTAAGAACCTGTTCATGCCAGTGGCACCACATCTTTCCTAAGAAGTACCTAGAAGGCAAAGTAGAAGAGAGTTTGATCGAAGCACCAGAAAACATAGCAGTGATCGGACCCGGGATAAACATTCGGATCAGCGCCAAAGATCCGATGAAATATATCGAGAAATACGGGATCTCTGACCGCAAGCTTTGCCAGCAATATATCGAACCGCAAATAACCTCGGTGCCCCGCGAGGCCTATCCGACTTGGGTGAAGGGCCGAGCGACAGATCTCGCAATTGTTGCAAATGAATTCTTGACGACGCTTGCCCCTCCCACGTGATCACCGACAACATGACGATCAATGGGCTGGCCGACGGATACTCCCCAGGGGTTCTCGCATGAACCCGGACAACCAACCCTACCCCCTTGGCACACCAGCCCGGATTAGAATTTCGGTGATGAGTATGAATCGGTAGCAGGAGAGAAACGATGAATGAATCGGAGATGCAAGCGGAACTGGAACGTCTGCGGGCAGAGAATGCCCACCTGAAGGCCAAAGGCAAAGGTGGTATCACACTGAAGGTGAGCGAGAAAGGCACGGTTTCACTCTACGGCATGGGCCGGTTTCCGGTCACACTCTACAAGGAACAGTGGCTTCGAGTTCTGGCGAGTGCAGCGGAGATCGAGGCGTTCATCCGCGAGAATGACTCCAAACTGAAAACGAAGGAGTAGGCCGGGATGTACGTTGCCAGGCAGGCTCAACTAAGCAGGAAAATTCTGCCCCGTAGATTTCTGCTAAAAGGCGTCGACGCTTCGTGCCAGGTGCCCTGGCGGACAACTAATGCCGATGTCTGGTTGCGTCGGGGGAACACGAGATTCAGAATTCGGAATCTCAGAAATTGCCAACATCGCAAAGTGGGAAATTGAGATTTTCTCCGGGAAACTTAAATGGTGCGAGTGACAGCTCACTCCTACTGCGTTGGCGCACAGCCCCTTAGAGAAAATACCAATGTCTTACGGAGAGTTCTTTTCGCCACAGCGTTCAGAATCCCCTTTGGGCGATCATCAGTGGGTAGCCCCGATCCAATCGTGGAAGAAAGCCGTGGTACACGGATTCTGTAAGACATGTTTCACGATGATTCTGTTTATATTATCCACCGAATGTGACTGACGCCCCTACGCGAAGCGAGTGTGCTTCCACAGGACCCAGCCGCCACCTATCAGAAATAGCAAAAGAATTCCCACCAGGCCGATCGCAAATCCATAATTTATAGTAATCGGTGGGCGGTTTACGTAGGATGCAAGCCAGACAAAAACGCCTGTAGCAACAGCAGGTATTACATAGTCCCACCAACGTCGCTTGTAAACGCGATTGGAAACCGTTTCTTTGCCGCTTTGGGCGGCAATCGACTCCTCCAGATCCATACCGTATCGTGTGCATTCTCGCCCAATTGCCAGAGCGCAGGAGGCTCGCTCGCCAGCAGGCTCAGATGCGGTACTAATCGCGAATGCACCAAGGATCATTAGCGCCGACGCAGTCAGAATAAGTGCTTGAGCCAGCCTGCTGTAGTGAAGCAGTTCTCCGAATGCTAAAGCACCCCAGGCAAGTCCCCACAGTTGATTCGTGTTGGCGAGGGGAATTGCCCTACTTATCCCAATGTACTTGACTCCGTATTGTTGGAATAAGTCTCCAATCACCCAGCAAAACCCTCCAAGAAACAGCCATAGCATAGACGGCTTGACCGCTTTCAACTGAACAAGAGTCGAGGTCCCCTCACCATGCATGGTAAGGGCTAATGCGCTTATCGTTACTACCTCACCTATCGTGAAAATAGTAACGAAAGAGAGAGGATTGAGTCCGGAAAGGTAGGCCTTTCGATAGGGTATGTACATTGTGCCTAATAAGATCCCAGCGCCAAGCGCTGCGCCGATTCCGGATAGCGCATGTTGCGCAGAGGCTGTGCCGGATTCCGCCGAGACAGAAGACAAAACGACCGCTCCAATCATGATGACAATCGCTCCACCCAGAACCCGTATCCAAATCCGGGCTCCAGCGCCTCGGAGTTCTCGGAACAATAGCCACCCCCAAAAGAGGCCGACGAGTGAATTAATATTCCAAATCGGAAAGGCGATCGCTAAGCCGACGTCTCGAACCGCAAAAATCGTCAACGTATTTGCCACTGCCCAGATAGCGCCAGCAAGTACAGCCCACACAATCAGGTGCGGTTTACGCTTGAGATCATGCACCACATAATCGGTGCCCTTCAGGAGTGTGGGTATCGTCCAGCGTGCAAAGAATACCCCAAAGATCATGCACAAGGAGATAACGACCGGCGAGAATCCGGCACTGACTAGCTTCGTTGGAGCTTCCGCTCCACCTAGCCACGCGGATGCCGCGATGGCGCTGAGAACGCCAACGCCGTGCATCGATTTCGAGCTCTGGTTAGTCTCCACATTCGACCTCATAGATTCTCGACCGAGCGAGAGCACTTCCATAGGACCGGTATTTCTATACGAAAGCTTGGAGCTAGTCTCTGGCTAGTTTGAAGGGCCATTTTGCTGCACTGCTCCGTGATCGCGAAAATGCCGAAAATGAGAATTGTGGCCAAAACGATTTGATCGCCGAATGCATGGATCGGCGTGATCGTCGCGCCGGGATGGGTGAAGGATACCCCAGATACGCCTCCGTACGCGCAGGCGAGGTATTCCGTGCTGTTGAAATGATCGATGATCGGCGAGTCAAGCAGATAAACCAGTCCAGCCCCAAGAAAAGCTCGCGCCACCTGGACGGAAAGACAGTTGAGTATTTTCCCCCAGGAAAATTTGCGAAACATGCCCAAGGCAAGCGTGACCGCAGGATTCGCGGGGGTCACGGGAAATCGATCCAGTCGCGTAGATGGCCATTATGAACGGCAGGTTCTAGGCAATACAGGCATCCCATAGACACGCTGGAAGAGCCCTGGAGCATACAGGAAGTACATCGCTTTCCCAGCAGGATCGCCTGATCCACGTAATCCTCTGCCATGTGTTCGTAGGTTGTCCACTTGCCGCCCACGATGGTCAATAGCCCGGATTTGTCCACGCGGATGGTATGGTCGCGCAATAGAGACGAGGTTTTTCCGGAAAAACCTTCTGGGTGCACGACCGGCCGAATCCCGGTGTATACGCTCAGGACGTCGCTCCGCAGCGGCGGATGACTGATATAGCGCGCAGCGGTATCCAGAATGAAACGAATCTCTTCTTCCTGCGGAAGTGGATTATAAGTTGGCCGTTCAATCGGGGTATCGGTTGTCCCAACGAGGGTGTGTCCGTGCCACGGGATCGCGAACAGGATGCGTCCATCGCTCGTGTGAGGAACCATCATCGCGGTACCCCCGGGCAGGAATGACCCATCGAAAACCAAGTGAATTCCCTGGCTGGGCTCGAGCAGTTTGGAAGCCTGTGGCTCGATCATCGCCGAACCTCGTCAGCGAAGATTCCGGCGGCGTTGATCACGACTTTGGCTTGGGCTGCGAAGCGCCGTCCGGATTCGCGGTCAATGGCGATGACGCCGTTGGCGAAACCATCGTCACCGTGCGTTAGCTCGACGACAGGCGTGTAATTAAGCACCAACGCACCCTGCTCCACTGCGGTCATCGCCAGGTGGAGCAGCAGGCGGGTATCGGCGAATTGGCCGCAATAATAGACCACTCCACCCTTGAGTCCTTCGGTTCGGATCGTGGGCAGGCGCTCGAGCGTTCCTTCGCGGGAAAGAAGCCTGGATTTGCCGAAACCGAATCTGCCCGCGAGCAAATCGTAGACTTTCATTCCGATCCCGTAAAAGGGAGCCTCCCACCAGGAGTAGTTGGGCACTACAAAGCCAAGGTCGTGGACCAGGTGGGGAGCGTTGCGGCGCAGGATGCCGCGTTCCTTCAGCGCCCCCATCACCAGCGAGATGTTACCTTGCTCAAGATAGCGAACTCCGCCATGCACCAGCTTCGTACTGCGGCTGGAGGTAGCCGAGCCAAAATCTTCCCTCTCAAGCAGGAGAACCTCAAAACCGCGGCTGGCGGCGTCGACGGCGATCCCCATGCCAGTTGAGCCTCCGCCGATCACAATCATGTCCCAAGCTTCGGATCGCGCTTCCGCGCGCGCCAGCATTTGCTCTCGTTTCATCTAGAACCTCCGGTTCCAGTTTTTTGACCGCCCGACGGCCTATGTCCATTGCGCAGAGGCTTCCGCAGACTTCGTCCGGTCGATGCAAGGTTTGAATTTGCTGTCTCCGGTTCTCGAGCGTCGTATGGCTGCGGGGCTTTTCCAAAAACCAACCGCCAGCCCGGCGAGGTAGGCGGCACCGAGAGCGATGATTTCTGGACGGACCACTTCCAGGCCAGGATGTCGGCCTGGATTTGCATCAATAAGCCGGTGGCAGCGTCACCCCCAGTCGACGCTTAATGGGCGTCTAAGGGGCCTGCCCCCAAAGGTATCGTGAACCTAGCCATAGTGTTATGGCTCGTGCGTTTTGGAGTTTCGTCCCGTGACCCGATGGGATCGTCGGATCCGGAATAGGCAGCGCAACCCTAATCGTCATGCTAAGCGTCCTCTAGAAATTCTAGGGACTCTGGCAGGCAAAAGGTATTTCATCCAGTCAAAAGCGATTTTCGACATCGCGCCTTCCAACCTTTTTGCTAGCATCCGCATCCAGCGCTACCGTGGAGGCCAACATGAATAAGCTTGTTGCTGGTTTACATATCTCTATTGTCTACAGGCTGCTGTTCGGAGTTCTCATACTATTGTTCGCGGGGAGTGCGTTCGCACAGCAGGCCATTCTCGGAACTGTCACCGATCCAAGCGGCGCGGTGGTTCCCGGCGCTAAGATTATGCTGACTAACGCCGCTACCGCGATTCAACAGACGACGATGACGAATGCATCGGGAAGTTATGAGTTCCCCGGACTCAACATCGGCACCTTTGAAGTAATGGCTGAGAAATCAGGATTTACAACTGCGGTAGCACCCAATGTAGAGCTCTTAGTCGGCGCACGGCAGGAAGTGAACCTGAACCTGCAGGTAGGCCAAAGCTCGCAAACGGTGCGGGTCTCTGGTGCCGCACCACTGATCGCAACTCAGATGGTATCGAGTGGTCAGGTCATCCATTCCGTCCAAATTCTCCAGCTCCCACTCAACGATCGAGACCCAGCACGCCTTGCGCTCCTCGCACCAGGCGTGGTCGTCTCTTCGGAAAATGTGGGGGATCTATCGAGCGGTAACCGTGAAGGTGCATTCAATATCAACGGCCTGCGAAGCGACACCAATAATTACATGTTGGATGGCGTCGATAACAACGAGATGGGAACCAGTAATCAAGGATTTTCCTACCAGGTGGTTCAGCTTTCACCTGACGCGCTAGCGGAATTCAATGTGGAGACAAATAACTTCACTGCCTCTGAAGGTCGCAACGGGGGGGCAGTGATCAGCGAAGTCTCAAAGAGCGGCACCAACGAATTTCATGGCAGCCTCTGGGAATTCAACCGCAACACCGTTTTCGATGCCAAAGGCTATTTTGGTAAGCGGGGTTCGAAGCCTAAGCTGAATCGCAACCAGTTTGGCGGCACTTTCGGTGGCCCCATCCTGCGTAACCGGGCTTTCTTCTTTTTGAATGCCGAGATCTTCCGGCAGGTGACGAGCAACATAATTTTCTCAACCATTCCTACCCTCAATGACCGGAAGGGTATTTTTGACGTGCCGGTAACGGATTCTCTCACCGGGGAGACGTTCCCGGCGAATACGCCCATCCCTACTTCGAAAATGAGCCCTTTCGCTCAACAAGTCCTTTCTTATCTCCCGCCCCCCAATTCGGGCAGCGTCGGTACCAGGTCCAATAACCTGTTTGCTCTTGCCCCGCAGTCCCTCATGGCGCACCACGAAGACCTGCGGGTTGACTACAACATCAGCACCAAGTGGAAGCTTTTTACCCGGATTGACAACCGGCGTGCATTAATCTTCGCAGGAGCTGGCATTCCAGGTCTCGCTGGTGGAAACAGCAACGGACACGTCCACGTCTTCAATAAGGCACTGGCGGTAGGGGCGACCTGGCTGATGAGTCCCTCTCAGTTGCTGAATTTTCGTTTTGGTTTCAGCACCACCCAGGCCGGCAAGACCCCAATTCTTTCAGGTGGCCCGAGCATGTTGTCTATCTACGGAATTACCGGATTGCCGACCAGCCCTGTCGTGACGGGAGGCACGACGGCTCAGATCATTACTGGATTTAGCAACCTCGGAAGACAGCCGACGAATCCCCAGTTTCAGAATCCTCTGCTCTATGACCCCAAAATAGATTACACACTCATCAAGGGTGCTCACACGATTCAGGCAGGGTATGAATTCCAGGGGATTCACATTGCAGTGGCCGATCTGAACACGATTTACGGCCAGGATAATTACGGTGGGCAGTTTAGCAAGCCTGCTGGGGGGGCTGGCTCTTCTGCAGATTATGGGATGGCTGATTTCCTGTTTGGCTTAAGGAACCAATACCAGCTTCAGACTTTTTTCATCCCCCAGATGCGCCAGCGGATGTGGTTCGCCTACGTCCAGGATGCCTGGAAAATCACACCGAAGCTCACCGCGAATTATGGACTGCGATATGAATATGCAACGCCGCTTTTCGAAGAGGACAACATTCTGAGCAACTTTGATCGCGAAACCAAGAGTATTGTTCTGGCAAAGTCAGGTTCCATGTTCGACCGTTCGACTATCCACCCGGACCGTTTGGACTTCGCTCCCCGAATCGGGATTGCTTATACTGTGATGCCAGGCACTGTGATCCGCAGCAGTTATGGCATCTTTTACAATCATGGCGCACGCGTCGGGTCCAACAACATCCTCGCGCTCAACGGTCCACAATCGATTGTGGCGGCGATTGTCCAGTCGCCAGGGCAGCCTGGGTACCGAACCACCGATCAGGGTTATCCCGCGGGCCTGACCGACCCCAGCAACTTCAATCCGTCAACCACTACGTTGGACGCGCTCGATCAGAACATGCGTGCCGCAATGGTCCAGCAGTGGTTCCTCGGCATTGAGCGGCAGTTGGGCCAGCATTCAGTTGTCGGCCTCGCCTACGCCGGAAACCATGCAACCCGGCTCCTGATGTTTGTCGACGAGAACCAGGCGTCGCCGAATCCCTCCGGCATGAATATTCCTCTGAACCAACGGCGCTTCCTGTACCCTGGGTTCGCCGCGATCTCTGCTGGTATCCCCAGTGGTATGTCCAAATACAACGGACTGCAAGCGAAGTTCGAGCACCGTTGGGCACAAGGCGTGTATTTTCTGGATTCCTTCACGTGGTCGCATGCGATGGATAACAGCACATTGGCTCTGGAGAACCCGAACAATTCGACTGCGAAACCTCAGAACTTCTTTGACCTGCGTGCTGAGTATTCCTCCTCGATTTACAACATGCCGCTGGTAAACAGCGCAAACCTGGTCTGGGATCTCCCAATAGGCAGGAAACAGCGCTTTGCATCCCATATGAACCGCTGGCTGGATGGGTTCTTAGGGGGATGGGAGGTCTCTGCGATCGTCAGTACGCACAGCGGCCAGCCGATCAATATTTCATATGATCCGTCAGCCGCTTTCCAGGTCAGCACAACACTGAACTCGTGGCAAGGCGGAGTGCAGATGCGCCCAAACGTGACTGGACCGGTTCAAGGCTCGCATCCTACCCTTAGCAATTATTTCTTAAAGCCGAACATTCACCTCCCGACCGATTCCAGCCATCCGTTTGGGAACATGAGCAGGAACGCCGGTCATGCGCCGGGTTGGTTCGATTACGACGGAGGCTTCTTCAAAACGTTCGGTTTGCCGTTTCGTGAAGCCACGCTGCAGTTTCGCGGTGAACTCTTCAACGCAACCAACCGCACGAACTTTGCGGCACCAAATGCAAACTTTTCGAGTGCTAGTTTCGGGACGATTTCGGGGGCTTTCGATCCTCGCCTGATACAGCTTGGGTTGAAACTATCGTTTTAGGGTGATGCCATCCTCAGGCTCCTAGCCCTGCGCGGTCACTCTACCAAAGGGTGGCTGCGCCTAGTCCTAATCCTGTTTATGTGGATTCGGCGACAAGAGCCTGTGAGCATGCTTGGAAATACACCTATAAGGAAACTTCAAAGAGAATTTGCGGAGGACGCGATGTGCCTTCGAATACGAATACTGGAAAGACGCGGAAACTCTCGTTACGTCTTATATCTCGCACTTACGGTCGTGTTATTTGCAGGCGGTCTTCTCTTCGCCAACGCGCAAGAAGCACGACAACAGCGGGCCTTGCTTCTGACCTCAATCGATGGCTTTAAACCGGAGTATGTGCTTCAGGCGGATGCGCATCATTTACTGATCTCGAATTTACGGCAACTGATTGCGGATGCGATCCATGCACACTCCAACAACAAGCAGCAGACTTTTCTGGATTCGGTCCTAGCGCACTGTGTGGGTGTCGAGATGGAAGAACTCGATCAGGAAAGTTAACTCCGCTGCTCCGTCTAAAGTATGCCAATTCTATTTCGGATGAGATTGAGGATCTTGGCGTGCCGGAAGACATCAGCGGACTTTTCGCAGGATTCCAAAAATATCTATATCAATCGACTGCGTAACAAATTTTTATTCTGTCGTTTCTGCGATGACTCCAAAATTTGGAGCCTTGAATCTGCCAACGTTGAAAAACTAAAAAATTGAGATTTGCGTCAGTCAGCCTAGTTGGGAGAGAATCAGGCAACCCACCCTCCTTGGCGCGCCGGGTTGGCAGTCCGCAAAGGCGAAGCCGAAGGCAGGCCGAGAAGAGTCTGGTGCTGGCTGAACCCTGCTGCGTGGAGTGCAAACCGCGGTCTAGGGTAGCTTTGCTGGGGGTACATTTGGGGGTATATTGAACCATTGTTTCTGTAAGCCATGTCAAACAGGTATCTTATCCGTCGATATGAATCCCTCTCCCCCGATCTGCTGCCTGCGACTACAGGCAATCAGAATCTGACAAAGTCGCCCTAACCTTCACTATTTGCACCCCATGGACTGCTTACATGTCTAAACCTACGTTTGACCTTGGCGCTGCAGCGTATGCCGAGATGATTCAAAACGGCTTTCATCCGGATTTTCCAGCGGGTAGTGATACCCAGATTGCCGCGATTCGCGCCACGGCGGATGCGCGTGTCGAGTTGAATGGGCCCTCCGATGCACTGGTGCGCGATCTGCGCGGGCTGTATTGGTCTTCGATCGATAACGACACTTCGCGGGATCTCGACCAGGCGGAGTGGGCGGAGCGATTGACCGCTAATGGTCCTGATTCGGGCGCTAAAGGCGGCGAGGGAATTCGCGTGCGGGTTGCGGTCGCGAATGTGGCGGCCGCGGTGGCGAAGGGCTCGCCGATTGATCGACATGCTTCCGAGCAGACGAAAACGGTGTATACGACGACGCGGAACTTTCCCATGTTGCCGAACCAGCTTTCGACCGACCTGACTTCGTTGAACCAGAATGAAGATCGCGCGGCGGTGGTGACGGAATACGTTGTCGATGCACAGGGCAGATTGGGCGGGCATAGTATCTACCGGGCGGTGGTGCATAACCGCGCGCAACTGGCATACAGCCGGGTTGGGCCATGGCTGGAGGGCAAGAACTCGCAAGATACCAAGATCACAGGGTCAGTGGAGTTGCAGGAGCAACTGCGGTTGCAGGACGAGGCGGCGCAGGCAATGCGAGCGCATCGGGTGGCTAACGGTGCGCTGGAATTTTTTCGGATAGAGGCGGACCCGCTGGTGGTAGATGGACAGATCGTGGCAATCCATGAGGCCGCGCATAATCGGGCAACCGAGTTGATTGAAGATTTAATGATTGGTGCGAACGAGACGATGGCGGAGACCCTGCGCAATGCAGGGAGGAGCTGCATTCGACGGATCGTACGGTCGCCGGAGCGGTGGGACAGGATTGTGAAGCTGGCGGGGCAATACGGAATGAAGCTGCCGGGGGCGGCGGATTCGGGGGCGCTGAACTTGTTCTTGCAGGAGCAGAGGAAGAAGGACCCCGTGCATTATCCGGATCTCTCGTTGGCCGTCATCAAGCTGATGGGCCCAGGTGAGTATGTGGTGATCGAGGGCGGCGATAAGGAGCCGTTGGGGCACTTTGGTCTGGCGGCGCGTGATTATGCGCACTCGACGGCACCGAACCGGCGGTTTGCAGACCTTGTGACGCAAAGGCTGATCGAGGCGATGATCGATGAGCTACCTGCGCCGTATACCGACGCCGAGTTGCGCTCGATTGCGGTGCGGTGCAACGTACAAGAGAAAGCGGGGCACAAGGTCGAGCGCACCATGCAGAAGCGAGTGGCGGCAGTAGCACTGGCGGATCAAATTGGGCGTAAGTTCCGCGGCGTGATTACGGGAGCAAGCGAGAAGGGAACGTATGTGCGCGTGTTCGATCCGCCGGTGGAGGGTCGTGTGATCAGGGGCGAGAAGGGACTGGACGTGGGGGACACTGTGGATGTGAAGCTGCTGCATACGAACCCGCAGATGGCTTTTATCGATTTTGGACGGGCTTAGGTCAAAGATCGCTCCTCACGGACGGGAAAATAAGAAGCGTCGATATCAGAGAATATATTTTTTTGATACGGACGTGATAAGGCTGGTTCGAAAATATCATCAAGGGGCCCGGAGACCTGTTGGTAGATGACTACTTGAAATATCGGGAGTTGTGGGAGAGAGCACGCGGCATTTTCATTCCTCATATCTCCGCTCCAGAGTCGGTTTGCCAATTAGAGGCAAATGGGGTTGATGTGCGCCCTCACGAATAGTTGTGTATTCGTTATACCCAAACATCCGCCAACCGCAATTTGGAGCCCTATCAGTTACTGCTGCTTGCAGCGGGTGCTGCCGCCGACAAGGCGGTCGCCGCGTCGAAGTTTCGTCCACCTGGATTCAATTGATTGATAGTGAACGCCGAGTGCAATCCAGAGCCTGATGTTTCTTATCGCAATTTTTCTTCACTCGCGTCTCCGGATGCCTGGCCTTGCTAGCCTGAGGTATATACGGCCTCACCCCTCAGCAACACAGTTTCGATGCGCAAAGCCTCCTGTTCCGTTCGGAACAGAACCAGGTTGGCCCACTGCCCTGACAGAAGATCGCTACAGACCTCGTCCTGCTGAAGGAGCCTACCCGGATTTGTAGTAGCTGCTTGAATTGCCTCGGCAAGGCTGGCGCCCGAGGATTCCGCGAAAAATGCCACAGCTTTGTTCATGTGTAACGCCGAACCCGCCATACTTTTCCGATCCTGCATCACAACCTGGCCGCTCGGAAGAAGTTCGATTTTCTGACCGACGAGTGTGTATGGGCCGGGATCGAGGCCGGCTACATGAATGGCATCCGTAATGAGGATGCAGCGTTCCGGTCCCTTGACCCGGAATACAACCCGAATCAAGTCTGGAGGAAGATGAAATCCATCGCAGATCAGGCTGGTACTAAGCTCGTCACAGGCCAGTTGAGCCCACAGGGGATTGCGATGTCGTGGAATGAACTCCGGACAGCCATTTCCGAAGTGAGTCACGAGACTTGCACCTGCCTCGACGGCCCGGTGTATCTGCTCGGGCGTGGCATCGGTATGGCCCAGCGCCACGATAACGCCTGCGGCGCAGGCCTTGCGGATAAACTCGAGAGCACCCGGTAATTCTGGCGCGAGCGTGATCATCGAGATATTCCCTCCGGCAGCTTCCTGCAGCGACATGAATTCGTCCCAGTTCGGATGTCGCATCAGCGTTGGATCATGGGCGCCGTGTGCACCGCCGGGTGACAGATAGGGGCCTTCCAGGTGATAGCCAGGAGCGGTCTGCCGAAAGCGTGGATTTTGGGCACGAGCCGTCTCAAGAATCCGAAAATTCCGCCTCAGTATCTCCAGAGTGTTGGTGATAAGTGTTGGGCAGAAGCTGGTAACACCTGTCTGCCAAACCGCTGGGAGAATGCTGATGGCCTTTTCCGGATCGAGCTCAGGATCGGAGAAATTCACGCCATTGAAGCCGTTCAGTTGGATATCTACAAAGCCAGGACTCACAAACGGTATCTTGGGATCGGCAGGGCCGAGGGCACGCACCGAGGCAATTCTGCCCTCGTGAATTTGGATTTGTGTCAAACCGCGATCCGGAAGATTGGCGGTGATTTCCACGATGGATTTCCTTTCCTCAGGGCAGCTTCGTTCTAATCATCCATCATAAAGAAAAACTTTCAACTGAGAAATTTCTGGTCAGTACTCCCATTTTCAAAAACCTCGTGAAATATTGAAAAAAAGAATCCCATTTATACTTTGCATAGGAGTCATCCGATAGCAGCGCGTTGGGTTTCCGACTTATCGCTCTGCTTTCGGTCCAGAATATTCAGATCTATGGAGTCAACCAGGGACTTATGGAGATACAGAGAACGGAATTCAAGTCGCTTCAGGCGGGTACCCTGAAGCTTGAGATTTACCCGAGCGGCGCAGCAGCAG
>JBDTBI010000368.1:0-3412 GCA_039924215.1 Acidobacteriaceae bacterium | reverse complement strand
TGGAGTGCCTGCCGCCGGGCCTGGCCGGGCACACGTACTATCGGCCGACAGATCGAGGCCGGGAAAAACAGCTGCAACAGCGCATGGAAGAAATCGCCAACATCCGCAAGAAAAATCAAAAATAGCTATTGCGGCAAGCCATGCAACGCATTCAGAACGATGTTGGATGTCAGCACTTCCGGCAATATCTTCGGTGAGGTTTGCGGACCGCCGGAATAGAAGACGTAGGTCGGTACGCCACTGCGTCCCAGTTGTGTCAGAGCCTCTGTGATCGCATCATCGTGATTCGTCCAATCGGCCCGCATCATCACCACGCCGCTCTTGCGGAAGGCTTCTTCAACGTCAGCTCGGTCCAGCACAACCCGTTCGTTCACCTGGCAGCTCAAGCACCATGCAGCAGAAAAATCCACAAAAACAGCGTGGCCTTTAGCGCGTTCGGCGGCCAACTGTTTCGGACTGAACGGCTGCCACGCAAGATTGCTTGTGGACGACACGGACGACCCTAACGACGCGCTCGCCGCCGTTCTCTGCGCCGGGAGTTGATTCGCCGCAGTAATCGGCAATGCAATCGCCGCGATCAGCAACAGAACCGCAGCGATCGTCGCGCCCCACTTTGCTGGCCAGTGGCCGAGCACCCAGCCGGCGATGGCGGTGATCAGCATTCCGCCCAGCAAGGCCGCGACCGCGCCGATGCCTGTCTCCAGACCGAAAACCCAGACCATCCAGATCATGGCCAGGAAGATGGGAATCGACACCGCCTGCTTGAGATATTCCATCCACCGCCCGGGCCGAGGCAGCAGACGCGCCCAGGCGGGCTGCACCGTCAGCAGCACATACGGCAGCGCAAGCCCCAGCGCGACCAGAGTAAACACTGCAAACGTGACATACGCAGTTTGCGACAGTGCAAATCCAATCGCCGCGCCGAGAAGAGGCGCCATGCAGGGGGTAGCGACCACCGTGGCCAGCACGCCGGTGAAGAAGCTGCCGGTATAGCCGCTGCGCTGCGCGAGTCCTCCGCCGATGCTGGTAGCGGACAGGCCGATTTCAAACTGCCCAGCCAGACTGAGGCCGAGAAAAAAGAACAGTAACGCCATGAAGGCAACAAAATACGGAGACTGGAATTGAAATCCCCAGCCGAGATGGCTGCCGCCGGCGCGCAGCAGCAGCAAGATCGCCACGATGATCCAGAAAGAGACGAGAATGCCGAGCGTGTACATCGCGCCGTGGGCACGCAGTCGCCTGCGCTCCTCTCCTGAAGATTGCACCAGCGACAGCCCTTTGATGAACAGCACTGGAAACACACAGGGCATCAGGTTCAAAATCAGTCCGCCAAGAAATGCCAGACCTAGCACGCGCAGCAACATACCCCCGCTGGCGGGTGCCGGAGTAGCCGGTGCGGCTGCGATCGCAGAGGTGAACTGGTAGGCCGTGCCGTCGCCGAATTTGATCAGCCCATGCAACTGCGCGGGAACCTGTTCCAAACCCTGCGCCTTCGGGATCGTTATTCGAGTCCCGCTCACCAAAGGCTCCACGGTTTGCGGCGCTGCGTTCGCGATCAGGTTCGGGTCAAAAGGGTAAAACTCCGCGGACGGAATGCGCTGACCGGTTTGGAGCGCGACAACAAATGCTGTCTTTGTCTGCGTCACGGAAACAGACACACCCGCTGGCAGACTGCGCGGCAGGTGGCGCAGCGTGGCGGAAAACAAGGGTTGCAATGCAGCATTGGGTGCGCCGGGATGCGCGGCGACGGAAACAGTGTGCTGCAGTTGCGCCTGGCCGGGAATACAGACCGCCTTGCACACCAGAAAACGGAGATGGCCGCGGAGCGTTTCGTTCGATCCCGGATGAATGCTATTGTCGGCACGCATCGGAATGGGTAGCAACACGTCGTTCTGATAGCCGAAATCCATCAGCGGACCAAGCGGCAGGCGCTCCGGTGCTGGAAACTGCAAATCGCCCGCGGTAATTCCAACCGGCAGCTGCCAGGCTACGCGCGGCGGCAGTCCGGCGTCCCCCGCATTGATCCAGTAAACATGCCAGCCGGGATCCAGAATGAAATGGAGCCCAGCGAGAAAGTCATGGTTGGGAGCAATCGTATTGGTTTCCGTCACCAGTTCGACGGTCAGGTGCTGCGTACGCACAGACTGCGCAAACCCATAGCCACATAGCAGGAGAAAACACACCAGCGCGGCGACTGACATCCGCTGCGGCCAGCTACGCGAGTTGGATGACGCACCCATGGCAGGCGTTCGTTGATTCCATGCTATGCCCGTGCCTTTCAATGCACAGCCTTGTCTGCGTGCCAGCGCAAATACTCTTTGTAGAAACATCGATCCGCCACCACGCGAACCCCATTGGCCTCAGCATCGGCCGTTGCCTCTGGATGCACAATGCCTTCCTGCAGCCACAAATACTTTGCCCCAATTGCAATGGTCTCTTCCACGATTTTCGGCACATGTCTCGCAGCACGAAACACACTCACCATGTCCACCGGAAACGGGATTTCCTTGAGCGACGGATAGGGGTCCTCTCCCAGAACTTGTTTCAGCAAAGGATTGACCGGGACAATGCGATAGCCACGCCGTTGCATCTGCGCGGAAACGCCATGGCTGGCGCGATCCGGTTTGTTGGAAGCGCCCACAACGGCAATTACCTTCACATTTTCTAAAATCTCATCGATCAGTTCCGGCTCGTTCATGCCTACACCACCGCGTAGCCTAACCTATTAGATTCTGCCGATTCTTGAAAGATGCTTAGTCCAGGTCTTCCGCCGGGCCCGCAGGGTAGTTCCCTTCTCGCCGCAAGCGCAAAAATCCGCGAATAAACATATCCAGGTCACCGTCGAGTACGCGATCGACATCCCCTGTCTCCACGCGGGTACGCAAGTCCTTCACCATCCGATAGGGCTGCATCACATACGACCGTATCTGGGAGCCAAAATTGATCTCCAGTTTTGCATCTTCAATTTTGCGGGAAACTGCGCGTTGCTTCTCCAGTTCATATTCATACAGTCGAGAACGCAGCATCTTCAGGGCTTTGTCCCGATTCTTATGCTGCGACCTCTCATTCTGGCAGCAGACAACGATCCCGGTGGAAAGATGCGTCATGCGAACCGCGGAATCTGTCGTATTGACATGCTGGCCGCCTTTGCCTCCGGAACGATAGGTATCAATCCGCAAGTCTTCCGGCCTGATGTCGATTTCGATGGAATCGTCAATCTCCGGAGAAACAAAAACACTGGCAAAGGAAGTATGGCGGCGCTTGGCGGAATCGAACGGAGAAATTCGCACCAGCCGATGCACGCCCGTCTCACCGGAAAGCAATCCATAGGCGTAATCTCCGGTCACGGTGAAGGTTGCGGACTTGATGCCGGCTTCCTCACCCGCCTGATAGTCGTTCATCTCCGCCTTAA
>JBDTBI010000367.1:0-7818 GCA_039924215.1 Acidobacteriaceae bacterium | reverse complement strand
GTTATGAATGTGTTTCATCGCCAGCGTAGTGCAGTTCTGTTCGGCTTATTGACCACAAGCATTCTCCTTCTCGCTCAAGTTCCTGCACATGCAGCGAGCGCGACTATTCTGGATCGGACGGCGGCGGCGAAGGTGATGCCGGCAACCGTGTTCTTCCGTGGGCAGACGGTTTCGACGCAAGCGCGAAATTCCTGCGGGATTCATTTTGCCAACGGCAAATACATGCTGTCCGCACTGGTGGATACGTCGGGCTATGCGACGGAAGTGAAGCAAAAGTATCAGGGTTATCTGCTGACGGAAGTGCCGCTGGATTTTGGCGGTCACCATTTGGGGCCGGGCGCTTACGGGTTCGGATTCATCAACAAGAATCGGTTCGTGGTATTGAATATCGGCGGCGAGCAGGTGTTGGAGACCTCGTGGCACGCATCAACCAGTGAGCGGCCGGTGCCGCTGCGGGTGCTGCCGGCGAAGGATGGCTACGAGCTGTGCTCTGGCCGGGAGTGCGTGGATTTTCGATAGTCAAGTTCGTTCTAAAAGTCGGATGTGACTCTATGGTCTTAGCCGGAACTTTGTGTGTCCCTGATACCAGTCGACCTCGCCCTTCATCCGGGGAGCAAGTCCACACGCTTCGACATGCGCAAGGAGAACTACCCGGTTCTACAAGTAGTATTCATTTGCCTGCCTCCACATCTAGATGTAGTGCGCCAGCGCATCGCCGATGGCATAGTTGTGCAAATGTCGGTAGGCGCGGTTCAGGTATATGCTCCACCCGTCCCATGGGGGGCATGATCGATTCGCCGGGAGAGCCATCCGCGAGACGCCATGAGGGCCTCTTCGATGGGGAACGCTCCTTCGATCGCGTACCCATAGCGGGATCGGTCCAGACATCTTCCAATTGATGGGCAGCCTGATGGAAGCCTTGCCGGCAAGGTACTGGACCTGAACGGACTTCGGGACCGCGCCGCTCGATGCGCTCGTAGATCTCGCGCACATGCGAAAAGGCGAGATTCCCATCGGCGCACTCCGGTTCTGCGGAGACCAGCCGGTTCTACGGGTCAGCCGCACCATCCTGGCGATACGTGCGCTCCGCGCCAAAGTGGGCTGCTTTCACGATAGGAATCATCGAAAACGTCATCGCTGTTGTCGGATACGTTCTTCGCTGGCCAGGGCAGCAGCTTCGATGGTTGCAAGTTGGATTACGGGGAGAACCTCTCTACCGATAGCTTCGTCCACTATGATGCCGCCGAACGTTATCCAGCGCAGTTCGCCATTATCGAGCCAACGGCGAATGTAGGAGTAAGCACACGGGCGCCGCTGTCAGCATATCGCACAGACGGCCTGCGCCTATGTCGGCTGCATAGCGAGGGTCCTGTCAGCATGATCCGCCCATTCCTTGATGCGCCGGCTTGGAGAAGGCATTTGATTTAATTTGATAATTCGATTCCGGTGTGCTAAAGTTCCGCCATCATGATTGCCGTAGACGAAGACGCAAATGTTGCCACGGCAGGAAGGACAGAGGAAGGTCAACACGTTCGGTTGCCTGCCGTGGATCGAGCTATGAACCTTTTTGAGGTTTTGGGTCGTTCACCGCGGGGCCTGACGCTGTCCGAGTTAAGTCGAAAGCTGTGCGTGCCCAAGAGCACTGTCCACTATCTCACCTATACATTAAAAACCCGTGGCTATTTGCTGCAAACAGCCGAAGGCCGCTATGCGCTGGGGTTGCGTTTTGCTACTCTCGCCAGCATGAGCATGGTGGAGCTTAGGTTGAGCAAGTTGGCGAAGCCCTATCTAAGACAAATTGCCGATGAATTCGATCTTACTGTTACCATGACGACACTTAGGGGTCCGGAGTCCATCACCATCGCTACAGCAGCCTCCTCTCATGTTGGCAGTGGAGGAGCTTGGATTGGTCATCACGCGGACTTGCATTGTACTGCTCAAGGGAAGGCGCTTATCGCCGGTTTATCCGATGATGAACTGGATGAGCTGTTTAGAGGGCGCGAGTTTGCCCGATACACCCCAAAAACGATCCGATCTCTCTCCGCGTTGAAGGCCCACTTGGTGGGAGTGAGGATGTCCGGTTTCTCTATAAATGATGAGGAGTTGCTCCCCGGAATCTTAGGGGTGGGGGCACCGATTCTTGATTTTATGGGTGCTACGGTGGCCGCGATTTCATTCCGCGGCTCGTCTGAGCAGATTCCAAATTCTCGCCTGCCTGAACTTGGCAGAGAAATAGTCCGGACATCACGGAATCTCTCACTCCAAATTGCTGGCTGCTTGTCCCCTCCCGCTGAATGAAGGGAGCAACAGCCATTTCGACGCCACAGGAACTCGGGAGTCCGCTATTCTCGATGCAACTCTTCCAACTTGATGGATACGCAGCGAGTCCGTGTCTGTGCCGATAGCGGTATCGGTCCTGACACATCGAGATCACCTAGCCTTGGAGAGCACCAAGAGCAGCGCGTGGAATTAGTCGGTTTTCGATCCGCGATGCTATGTGCTTTGCCTGGCCACAGAGCATCCTTCTCGAAGGCGCGTTCGACGATCCAGCACGTGGGCAATGCCCGAAACCGGTGCAGTTCATTGGGCTTGACCACTTCAACCCGACACCCAAACACCTGTTTTTCCCATGCGATCAGCCTTCTCGCGTAACTGCCGTCAACGAATACCTTCGTGATGTCGTCGATGCGGCAGAACATTCACCTCAACACCGCCCACGCGCCTACTCGATCCTTAATCTCGGCCAAGTGTATGGTCACCGCCAGCAGGCTACCTTCGGGATTTACCTCAATATGCCGCTTGTGGCCTTTGACCTTCTTGCCCGCGGCGTAACGGCGTCGCCTACTTTTAACGCCGTCCTGGCAACTTGTGAATCGAGGATCGCCACCGTGGGTGTGGCCTTTCGCCCTCGTGCCTGGCGAATCCGGTCCCCGGCACTTAAATCACACCTTAGGGATGCGTGAACGAGGCTCTCCAAAATTTTCATTTCAATAGGCTGAACGGAAATTGACACGGTATCCGCCAATGATTACGCTTGGTCCACTGTGGAGTGGGGGCGAACTAATGCTATATAAAATGATGAAACAGCTTGGGCTTTTGCTTTTGTGTGTCGGATTCCTGGTGAGCAGGTTACCGGCGCAGACGACTTCGGGCATCATCACCGGAACAGTTGCTGATCCCTCGGGGGCGATCGTCTCCGATGCACAAATCGACGCGGTGAACCAGGGTACGGGTGTACACCGCACTGCTACAAGTGGGGCCAATGGCATCTACAACCTCCTGCAGTTGGAACCAGGAATTTACTCTCTCACCGTGACGAAGCCGGGGTTTGCCCAGGTAGAGCAAAGCGACGTCCGGCTCCAGGTGAACCAGAGCCTCACGTTGGACTTCAAGATGACGGTTGCAACCGTCGCGCAAACTGTCCACGTGACCGGACTTCCACCAGCGCTGAATACAACGTCTGCCACGGTTAGCACTGTTATCGGGCACACTGAAGCGGTGCAATTACCGCTCAACGGACGGGAATTCACTCAACTTGCTTTGCTGGCCCCTGGCGCCTCACCGGTAGAAAACGGCCAGCAAGGTGCTTTCATCGTAAAGTTGGGGGCAGGCGGAATTAGCCCATCAATGAACGGGCAGAGAGGCGAGCAGAACAATTTCACGATGGACGGCATCCTAAACAATGAGATATTTGTCAATACGTGGGTGATCGCTCCTCCGCCGGACGCCATTCAGGAGTTCAACGTTCAGTCTCATATCACTAACGCTCAGTTTGCAATTAGTAGCGGAGCGAATATCAATGTCGTCACCCGCTCGGGCACCAACACGTTTCACGGCGATTTGTGGGAATTTCTCCGAAACGATGCGCTGGATGCGAATACATACCCGGATGTAACACATCTGCCCTATCACCAGAACCAGTATGGCCTCTTTCTAGGAGGCCCTGTTACTATCCCAAAACTGTACAACGGCAAGGACAGCACGTGGTTTTCTTTCTATTGGGAAGGATTCCGCTCTAAACAGACCTCCACCCAGCTTGCAAGCGTGCCGACGGCCGCCATGAGGGCGGGGAATTTTTCTGGCATACTAGGTCCCCAAATCGGGTTAGACGATCAGGGGCGCCCTCAATTTACTAACCAAATCTATGATCCAGAAACCAGCATACCGGATCCAGGCCATCCCGGACTCTCCATCCGCAACCCCTTCCCTAACAATACGATTCCGACGAACCGACTCAACGGTGCCTCGCTGCTTTACCTCCAGAAGTATTACCCACTACCGAACCTCAATGTCCCGGAGGGTGACTTTCCCAATTACCAATTCCCGGGACCGAGCACCACGTCAAGTGACGTGTTCGGGATTCGGCTCGATCACCATTTCAAAGATGACAGCTTGTTCATGCGGTTCAATCGCAGCAAGCAGGTTTTCTTGTCGCCCGAGGGGCTTCCAACATATAGACATGAGTTGATCAACTACGCACAACAGGCAGCGTTTGGCGACACACACATGTTTAATCCATCGACACTTCTTGACCTTCACGTTGGGTACTCCTACATGAACTATTTCGCTGGAGACACGCCGGCGGGATCAGGCTTTGCTAGCTCGGTCAATAGCGTGCAGGCTTTTCCTGCGCATGGTGGCATTCAGTTGGTACCGGGGCTTGGCATCTCGAACGGTTTCACGGGTACTAGTCAATTTGCTGTTCCGCTAGGTCCCATGGAGGCATTCGACTATCACCTCAACTTCACCAAAGTCGTGAAGAATCATACGATAGGTGTCGGTGCGCTGTACTATCATCTCCGCGCACTGGACGATGGATGGGTGGCTGGGGCAAGCTTTACACAAAATGGGACATCTGAGAACGGGGCAGCTGGACCAACAGGATACGGGGCGGGTAGCTTCCTGCTCGGTGCCCTCCATGGATATAGCCCCTGGCTGGGAGAAACCTCAGCGGATCAGACTGTCAATTGGTGGGGCCTGTACGCCCAAGACACCTGGCAAGTTACTCCAAAGCTGGTGCTGCATGCCGGAATGCGCTGGGATTACATCGCTCCTCCGAATTACCACAAAGTTGTTTCCGGACTCGATGTGTTGACCGGAAAGTTTATCGTCACCGGTGCAGTTCCGGGATTCTTTGACAAAGCGACGGGGCCAAGCGGGTATTTTAATCCGCAATATAATGGCTGGGAGCCTCGCTTCGGGTTGACATACCACGCGTGGAATACGGGTGTCGTGCATGCTGCCTTTGCAATCCTAGATGACCATAACAATAATTTGATACAAGGGAACCAGGGCATACGGCTTTCCTGGCCCAGCGGAATTGCGGCAAATATTACCAGCCTCGATTTGGGGAAACCGACGACGTATCTGGACAAATTGCCGGCCGCCTCAACGCTCTTTGGTCCCGGTATTCCACCCTATGCGAGCTACGGAGCTGATCCGAATAACAAGATTCCATATACGATGGAATTCAATATGGGAGTGCAGCAGCAGCTATCCTCCTCCACTTCGCTCAAGTTGAACTATGTCGGTTCCCTTGGTCGCCATCAATACATCGTGCCGGAAGCGAATACAGCTGTTACTCCCGGCCCGGGACCCATCGCTGCGCGGCAGCCATTCCCCCAGTATGGAGGGCCCTTCTCCTTTGAGTGGATGGAAATGCCAACGTCCTATAACGCATTGCAGGCCGAGTTGAACAAGCAACTATCAAATGGAATATTGCTGCATGTTTCCTATACATATTCGAAATCGATGGATTGGCAGTCCGACCCTTATAACAATGACGAAGAAGATTTTTATAACTTGAAGAGGGACTGGGGTCCTTCGGACTTCAACAAGAAACACATGTTCGTCCTGAGTGGTGTTTACGAGTTGCCGTTCGGGAAGGATAGGCATTATCTCTCGAATACGAACAAATTCGTGGACCGGGCGATAGGTGGGTGGATGTTAGGAGCGATCGCTACTCTCAATTCGGGCGCACCCTTCAATGTATACGCTAGTGGAGACGTGGCCAATACCGGTAGTCCGGGCCAACGCGCTCAGAGGACCGGGGTAGCTCCATATGGCGGCACAGGCTTTAAGCAGAATCGTAATTCGTGGATCAATGCGGCTGCGTTTTCCAATCCGGCGCCTTTTACGTTCGGCAATGAGGGTAGGAATGATCTCGTTGGTCCGCGTTTCACGGATTTCGATTTCAATCTGTCAAAGACGTTTCCTGTATACAAAACATCAACCTTACAATTTCGATCTGAGTTCTTTAACATTTTCAACCATACCAATCTAGGAAACCCGGGCAATACGATTGGGTCTTCGTCCCTTGGGAAGATAACAGGTGCCGCCGGGACTGGACGCCAAATCCAGTTCGCCTTGAAACTGGCGTTTTAAACCACACATGGGGGTTTCCTCTACGGAGGCAACCCCCATTTTTTCTTTCACCCCGGTGCGCCTCTAAAGAGACAGCCGTGTATTTCAGCCGCAGTGGGGAAGGTATCTTCGCGTTCCTGCCATCCTGCAGAGCTGCTTCGGCTGCGTGACGATCTCGCAGCGAAATCAACCCCTGAGGGACAGCGAGGAATTCTAGGTGCCATCGACTCCCAGGAGGGAAGATGAGACGTCTTGTCGGCAAAGTCGCTGTCGTCACGGGTGCAGCAGGCGGTATCGGTCACGCAATCTGCGAGGCCATGGCACGAGAGGGCGCACATGTCTTCGCATCAGATATAGATGATGTCAATGGTTCTGCTTTCGTTGTAGCCCTTAGGGAAGCGGGGTACGCCGCGGACTATGTGCATTGCGATGTCGCGGTCGAGAAAGATATCGCTGATCTCGTCTCGATCACATTGAAACGCGCAGGTCATCTCGACGTCCTCGTCAACAATGCAGCAATCGCGATCGGCGGCATGCCGGTCTATGAAATGACGGATGATCAGTGGCATCAGCTGATCGCGGTTAACCTGACGAGCGTGTTTCGTGGCTGCAAATATACGCTTCCTCAAATGATCAAGCAGAAGAGCGGTTCGATCATCAACATGGCGTCTGCACAAGGCCATGTCGGCATCGATGGCTGGACCGCGTACGCTGGTGCTAAGGGCGCAGTGATGGCGATGACTCGCCAGATGGCAGTCGAGTTCGGGCCATACAACGTGCGCGTCAACTCGATCTCGCCCGGCACCATCAATACACCCATGAACGACAAGTTGATCAAGATTCACGGCAGCAAACTTGCGCGGGCTTGGACTAAGATGCACCCAATCGGCCGCATCGGTGAGCCATCTGAAGTCGCTGAGGCGGCGGTCTACCTTGCAAGTGATGCGGCCGGTTTCACCACGGGTATCGACCTCCGCGTCGACGGCGGGCTATGCGTCACGCCCCGATTTGTTCCGGATTTGGTCTAAAGATCTACCACAAGAAACGAGAGTAACTACTCACTATGGACAGAGCACTTTCAGACGTTTTAGTTCTTGATTTCAGCCATTTATTGCAGGGTCCATTTGCAACTCAGCTCCTCGGCGACATGGGTGCTGACGTGATCAAGATTGAGCGTGTCGGCGTAGGCGACATGTTTCGTAGCATGACTTTCTTCGCGAAGTGGGTCGGCGGTTCAGAGAGCCCTAATTTTCTCGCCTGGAACCGCAACAAGCGATCGATCGCGCTGAACTTGAAGAGCCCAAAGGTTCATTCGATCATTATGGAAATGGCGAAGAAGGCTGATGTGGTGATTCAGAACTTCCGGCCTGGGGTCCTCACGAGGCTTGGCTATGGCTATGAGGATTTTAAGGCAGTCAATCCCCGCATCATCTACTGCTCGGGTTCTGGATATGG
>JBDTBI010000366.1:0-5225 GCA_039924215.1 Acidobacteriaceae bacterium | reverse complement strand
ACACGGGCGCCATCAACACGATGAGCGTGGCCAACAACATGGACGGCACCGTCACGGCCCATGGCCAGGGCACCATCGGCACGCTCACAGTCGGCGGCAACCTGGCCGGCACCGTCACCGCCCAATCGGACAGCGCGTCTCCACCATAAAGATCGATCAAACCCTGCACGTCCTGCATCACGTTAAAGGTGGCCTGCCAGGCGTCCGACTCTGTGTAGTCATCAAAGGTTTCCTGGTCCGGTTGGAATGGTTCGCGCCATTTGCCGTCCGCGGTTTTTCCTCTCATAAAGCCGGTTTTCGGATCGAAAATATTCTTGTAATTCTGACCCAGCTTGTAGAACATGGCGGCGTCTTCCTGCTTGCCCAGCAAGTCGGCCATTGCTCCCACGATCCAATAGTCATAAGAGAAATCCAGAGTGCGTGACACTGATTGTTTATCCGGGCCGGTGGGGACATAGCCGTAATGGCGAAACTGTTTCTGCAACTCCTGGTTGTCTTTGGCTGTCGCTCCCACCAGGGCCGTATCCCGCATGGCCGCGTACGCAGCTTGCACGTCATAACCGCGAATCCCGCGCACATACGCACCGGCAATCATCCCCGCGGAATGGAACCCAGTCATACTCCATGTTTCATTTCCCCACAACGGCCATACTGGCAGCGTGTGCTGGTTGAGCTGTTGATAGTCGAGCAACATCGTCTGAATGATTTCATTCGCACGGTGCGGTTGCGTCATGGTCAGAAAGGGAAATTCGCCGCGATAAATGTCCCAAATAGAGAGCGAAGTATATTTGGCGAAACCTGGATTCGGATGGTTCTGGCGGTCCTGACCGCGATAGGTCCCATCCACATCGTTATACGTCATGGGCGCAACCATGCCATGGTACGTACCGCTATAGAAAGTTTGGCTCAACGCTTCATCCGCAAGATCGGCATCCAGAACGGCCAGTGCCTTGGCCCATACATCCTGCGTCTGACGAACAACGGCGTCAAAATCCCAATGTGGAATCTCGGCGGCCAGATTCTTCCTGGCGCCCTCAATGCCGGTGCCGGAAATACCGACACGAAGGAGGCGCGGCTCCGAACCGGGCGCATGGCTGAAGACGGCCTTCACTTTCCCGCCGGAGAACTTGTCCCCCGCCGAGGCTGCGCGGATCTTCCCGTCCACATTCACCTGCACGGAGGCAGGCGGATGGGAAAATTCCATCACAAAATAAACCTGCTTGTCCTTTGCCCACCCATGAGTTGAGCGGCTGCCGCTGATGCGTGAGTCGCTCTCAATATTCAATTCCGCATGGTAGACCTTGCTGCCCACGCTATGGACCAGATCCACGATTATTCCTTGACGCGTCGTTGCAGGTACTGTGGGATAACGATACCGGTGCATGCCGCAGCGCGTGGTCGCGGTCAGTTCCGCCTGTACATCCGGAGTTTGCAGATGCACCCCGTAGTATCCAGCGCGAACATCTTCCCGCTCATGCGAGAAGAAAGATCGGTATCCTTGCTCCGATGGATTGAAAACCCAGCCAGAGTCCAGCCCCAGGGCCGCGACCTGCGCCTGTGCCTGGTCCCATGGGGCGCCTGCGTCCCAGCTCCAGTTCCGTCCTTCGACCAGCGGCATGACCAGCACGTCGCCCAGCTCTCCGCCCCCAGTTCCTTGAACATGGGTATGGCTGAAACCCAGCACCACGTTGTCCGGGTAGTGGTAGCCCGAACAGTGGTTCCATCCATAGACGTCCCATTTTCCGTTCCACTTGGGTTCCGGCGGCCCACTCGTGTCGGGACTCAGTTGTACCAAGCCGAATGGAGCCACCGCTCCGGGAAACATATGGCCATGCCAGCCGGTGCCGATAATCGGCAACACGTTGCGAAGGGCATTGCGAATACGTTCCTTTTGTGCGGAAGATTGAACCTGAGCGGCCATCCCGTCACTCGCATCAAAAACACTATAGGCAGGTAATGCCGAAGCGGCTAACGCCACCCCACAGGCTTTCAAAAAGTCGCGTCTTGGCAATTTCGATAATCCCTGATTCATTCCACCTGGCTCCCTAACTCAGAAAAATTATAGCTCCAGCAACACAGCAGCCGACCGAGCTGGAATCTGAAGTGTTCCCGACGTTGGCTGTGGCTCGGTCAGCTCCGGCGTGACCACTGCAAGTTTGCCTGGATTCGGCAGCTGTACCGTTGCGGTGATTGTTGCATCGGACTTTTCATTCACCACGACAACGGCGCGCTTCCCATCCGCCTTCACAAAAACGGAATAACAGTGAACTCCGTCCGAGCTCACGCTAGCGTCCAGCGTATCGCGAAACTCAGCATCCCAAAGATAGGACTTATACTTTCGCCGCAGTGCGTCAATCTTCTTACCGTAGGCCAACGTCAGCGGAAAGTCCGTTACGTGGCCTTTGAAATTGTACGGCTCGTAACTGATGATGTACCGGTTCATCAGAATCAGATTGAGCATCTCGCGATCATCGACGCCGGTGACCGCAACCACCAACGGGGCAGTGGAATCGATATATCGGCAGACTGCTCTGGAGCCGCGATTGATCCGAAAGTACGAGACGGGATAGTACTGCATCAGCCAGTCCTGCGGCCCTTCACCGGCAAAGATAAATTCTGGATTAACCTTGTCCGCTGCCGCGCGCAGTTGCCGTGACATAGGCAGATCGCCCGCGTAGATGTATCCCGGCGGCGCGTATCCATGGTCAGAGCTAAAAGAGTATTCGACCGGACCATGGTGGCAGACTTCGTCGAACAGCCAACCGGCTGCACCTAGTGCCAGTATTTTTTCAAGCTGCCGGGTGGCAATGTCACGGTAGGCAGGGCAAAGAAAATCCATCACCTCACGCCGATGGTTATTGATGCCGGCTAATTGCGTCGGAGTTATATAACTGTAGCCGTCTTGTTGATAAGGGATGCCGTAGGGATCAGTGGCGGAATATTTGTACAGCTCTTTCCTGAACCATTCCGTAGTCATGTCGGCCCAGTTCAGTTTGCCGAACAGGATCATCTTCACGCCTTTTTTCTGGGCATAGACGATCACGTCATGCAGTTGCTGCCAGGTACCCAGCCCCGGATCTGTGTCCAGGCTTGGATCGCCGCCGTCCTGGCCTCCAATATTCCAGCCAACCAGCTGGATGGCTCCAACGCCGTTGTTCGCGCATTCGTCGATATATTTTTTGAGGTTCCGGTACGGAATGCTGTAATCCTGCTCCGGTGTATTCACTTGCAATTGCTGCCAGGAATGCACGTCCGTAACCCATGCGGCAACATGCGGCTTCTGAAACCATGTGGCGCGCCACTCCTTATATAGGTCAACGCCTGCGTGCCAATCTCCGCTGTAACAGCGCAGAACCACAGGCACCAGTTTCCGGGTCGATTTTGGGGGAGCAAAAATGAAGTGGCAGGTGCGAAATTCCAGATGCACCGGAATCCCTGAGATCGCGTCTCCCCGCGGCACAGTATCGTTGACAGATTGCACGACGCCCGGATGCAGCTCGAACGTGTCCTCCAGCAGATACGGCTGGGTAGGATCGTGCATCTCGACATACACGCCTTCCCGGGGAGTTTGGATCAGGCAGAAGAGACTCTGCTTGGATTCAATCGTCTTCGTTGGAAAGTCCACTCCCCAGTAGCCCTTTTCATTGGAAAATTCAGGCAAAAGTTCATCGCCGACCAGATTGCCGTACCACATGTGTTCGCTCCGCATTGGCGTGTCCTGCGTAGGCGCGTTGAGATCCCCTAGGTACGGATAGTCGATGGTTTCCACCGTCAGCGGCGAGTCATTGATCAGAGTGCTATCGAAGGTCAGGGTGCCATGGTCCAGAGTCACCACAGCAGTGAAGGTCATGGGCAACACCCCGCCGTGCTCGCTCACCAGATGCTTCCACTGCAGATGCAAATGATGATCTGAAAGCTTCTTCACATCGAAGGCTCGTTGCTTCTGACCCAGAACAAAGTTATCGCGACGATGAGGCAAAGGGACCAGCAGGCGGAAAGAAACACCCAGCTCTGGTCGCCGCTGAAGGATCCAGCCCGTCGATTTCCGTTCCAGACGGATCAATGCCCCGGAGCCGGCATCAAACACGATCAGAAGCTCATCGTCCTCTAAACGAACTTCTCCGGAATAGGCCGACTGCCCGCTCGCCTCTCCAAACATCTGTTGACCACTCAGCGCGGTGACTGCGGCCACGCGTGAAGATTGCACAAGAAAGTCTCGACGGTTCATTGTCGTGCCGTCCTTTTAGCGCCCAAATGCTGCGTGGGGCAAAGCTTGTTCCAAGCCAGGTTGACGTCCCCACTATTTGAGAAGATTATTGTCACCGCGCGGATCGGCTCGGGGCTAGGCCAAGCCGCCCCATAACGACAGAATCAGGTGGGACAACCGGGGTTTGGCTCTCGGCTCAGTTTCGGCGACCTGGTGAAGTTGCCTTTTCCATCGCCCAACATCACATCGAATGTATAACCGTCATCGTCTCCATATACCACTGCTAGGTCGGGAATGCCGTCACCATTAAAGTCCGCGGCTACGATTTGTGGAACAGTCCCCGGCATTCGCAAAGGAAAGGATTGATCGCGGCGGAATGAGCCGTCGCCGGTACCAAGGAATATCGTCACGGTGCTTGCGCGCCAGTCGGAGACGGCCAGATCCAGAATGCCATCATGGTTAAAGTCGGCAACTGAGATCGATACAACTGAATCGAGATGGGCGATGGTACCGGAAGGGACCAGACCGCCATGGCCGTTGCCAAGAAACACCAGAAGCGATCCGTCATCATCTCCCACAATCACATCCGGAAAACCGTCGTGATTGAAGTCGCCGGTAACGATCGACTGGGGACTGCGCCCGAGCGTCAGTTTGGCATTTGTCAGTTTGAAGGTACCATTTGCCTGCCCCAGCATGACCGTCAAAGCGGAAGTCCCGGAGTGACTTCCAGACGGGGATGTAACCTTCGCTATATCTGCAATGCCATCCCCGTTAAAATCCGCAACCGCCATAGTGGGTGGGGCTTCTACAGGAGTATCTTTCAATGACGTACTCAATGGGACGGCCTTTGATCGCACCGAAGGCATCGCAGCGGAGTTGTTAGTCCTGGCATGAGCCGGTACACTCGCAGCGACCGCAAAGATAGCCACAAAGATTGCAACTATTAGTCTCGGTTTGAATGCGACGCAGGCCAATCGTATCTCCTGCAAATAGACTAACTCGCGGGCGGAAGCTGCGC